>JAJPYK010000144.1 GCA_021205005.1 Paraprevotella sp.
CTCTACCAACTGAGCCATGTCGGCTTTTGATTTCGGGTGCAAAGGTAAGACTTATTTTCTAAATACAAAAATAAAATGCGTTTTTTTATCGGACGAATAGAAAATAAGCTATCTTTGCTCATATAAATATGTATACTAGCATGAAGAAAGTATTATGGATAATCCTGGTTTTTACGGGCGTCATCGGACTTAAAGCAGAAAAGTGGCCGGAGAAAAAAACGATAGTGGAACGGATGACGCTGGTTAACGACCGCTTCATGAGAAAATGGCCCGTAGCCGGAGACACCATCAGGAGTCCTAAGATATATCCGTCTAATATATGGACGCGCAGCGTATATATGGAAGGATTGATGGCATTGAACGAAACGTCGCCCAACCGACAATATGTTCAATATGCCACGGATTGGGCCGTTTCCAACATGTGGGGATTTCGAGAAGGTTCGCACACCCGCAACGCCGACAACCAATGTTGTGCTCAGATCTATGCGGACCTGTACCGACTGCATGGCGATGCCCAAGTGTTAGGCAATACAGAACGCATGCTCAATAATATAGTAAACAGTACGAACCGCAAGGATTGGACGTGGGTGGATGCTTTGCAAATGGCCATGCCTCTGTATGCCAAGATGGGAAACATCAAACACGATATCCGATACTTCCGTACCATGACAGAACTTTACCGCTACACAAGAAACAAAGCCGGACAAGTAGGTTTATTCAACTCCATAGACGGATTGTGGTGGCGCGACTCAACCTTTATCCCTCCTTATAAGGAACCGAACGGAAAGAATTGCTATTGGAGCCGCGGAAACGGCTGGGCGTTGGCCGCGTTGGCACGTACATTGGATGAAACGGTGCGTGCGGATACACTGTTTGAAAACGGAGAAAAACTGGAAATCGAAAGGTTGAGGAAAATGCTTGCCGATGATTTTGTCGCCATGGCTTTAGCCATAAAAAAGTATCAACGACAAGACGGATTCTGGAATTGCAGCCTCACGGACGAATTGCACTATGGCGGACGGGAAACCACCGGCACATCTCTTTTCGTCTACGGCATAGCATGGGGCATACGGCGTCACCTCCTTTCTCCTGAGGTTTTCGCTCCGGTCGTCATACGGGCATGGAATGCACAGGCTCGCGATGCGGTACATCCCGACGGATTCCTCGGCTATGTGCAAGGCACCGGTAAAGAACCGAAAGACGGACAACCCGTAGGATACGACAGTCAACCGGATTTCGAGGATTTCGGCATCGGTTGTTTCCTTCTGGCAGGTTCAGAAATGGCCAAACTCAGCCGCAAATAAAATACTCATATATTAACCTGATTTTCATGAAAAAGCACTATCTTCAAACTCTTGTTACGGCCATGCTTGCATGGGGCTGTTGCGGTTTTCTTCCGGCTCAAGACCGGATAGACTTATCCGGTACCTGGGATTTCCAAACCGATCCCACGGAACAAGGGACATCCGGCAAATGGTACGAAAAGACCTTGCAGGACCGCATTTTACTCCCCGGCAGTATGCCTCAACGATTGAAAGGCGATCTTCCTTCAGTGAACACGCAGTGGACCGGTTCGATCTACGACAGCTCTTATTTCTACAGCCCGTACATGGAGAAATACAGACGGACAGAGAAATTCAAGCTCCCTTTCTTCCTCACGCCCGACCGGCACTACGTTGGTACGGCATGGTACAAAAGAACCATCGATATTCCGAACTCCTGGCAAGGCAGACGGGTCATTCTATTCCTCGAACGCCCGCACATCGAAACGGAACTATGGGTGAACGGAACGCATATAGGATCCGACAATAGCTTGTGTGTACCTCACTGTTACGATTTGACAGACGTGATAAAAAAGGGAAAAAACACATTGGCCCTGCGCATCGGGAACTCCATCGACAGCGTATGTGTAGGAGCCGACTCCCACAGCGTAACCGACCAGACACAAGGTAATTGGAACGGTATCGTGGGCCGCATGGAACTGCAAAGTACTCCTCTGCTTTACGTAGAAGACATACAAGTCTATCCTGACATTTACCGAAAAACAGCCACAGTCCGGCTCGTACTCAAACAACATCATCCCAAGGGAAATCCTTCGGCCGAAATCACCATCTCGGCCAAGAGTTTCAATACGGACTCCACGTATATTGTCCCTGCCGTAACCCGTCAAGTGACTTTGCAAAATGGGCAAACGGCAGTGGAAATGACCCTTCACATGGGGAATCAGGTACAACTGTGGGACGAATTTCATCCTGCCTTATACGAACTGACCACAGAAGTCCATTCAAAAGGCGGTACCGATAAACAAGTGCGTACTTTCGGCATGCGCGAATTCAATATTATCGGAAAGATGTTCTACGTGAACGGACGCCTTACCCATCTGCGCGGCACTGTGGAAAACTGCGACTTTCCCTTGACCGGATATGCTCCGATGGACGAAGCCTCATGGGAACGCGTATTCCGTATTTGCCGCCGCTACGGACTGAATCATATGCGTTTCCATTCATACTGTCCGCCGGAAGCCGCTTTCGAAGCTGCCGACCGCGTAGGTTTCTACTTGCAACCGGAAGGACCTAGCTGGCCCAACCACGGCGTGAAGTTAGGCAACGGTATGTACATCGACCGGTACCTGATGAGCGAAACCCAAAGAATGGATCAGGCATACGGCAATCATCCTTCGTTTTGCATGATGGCCTGCGGAAACGAACCGGCCGGAAACTGGGTTCCCTGGGTCAGCCGATTCGTGGACTATTGGAAGAAGACTGATAGCCGACATGTATACACCGGTGCTTCGGTCGGCGGCGGATGGGCTTGGCAACCCCGAAACATGTATCACGTAAAAGCCGGAGTGCGCGGGCTGGACGAATGGCGCCGCCATGCCCCGGAAAGCCAATACGACTTCCGCAATAAAATAGATACCGTAAGCGTTCCTTTCGTTTCCCACGAAACCGGACAGTGGTGCGCATTTCCCGATTTCGATGAGATAGACCGATATACAGGAGTGAACAAAGCCAAGAACCTTGAGATTTTCCGTGATCTACTGCACGATAATCACATGGGAGATCGGGCCCACAAGTTTATGATGGCCTCCGGAAAACTGCAAACCTTATGCTATAAACATGAAATCGAACGCATGCTTCGTACGCCGGAGTATGCCGGCTTCCAACTGTTGACCTTGAACGACTATTCCGGACAGGGAACGGCCTTGGTGGGCGTAACCGATGTATTCTACAACGAAAAAGAATATTGTTCGCCCGAAGATTTTCGCGAATTCTGCTCTCCTACCGTCCTCTTGGCACGCATCCCCCGATTCACCTATTGGGACGATGAACCTTTCACGGCCTCTGTCGAAGTGGCCCATTACGGCCGGGCTCCTCTCCGCAACGCCGAAGTGACGTATGTCATCAAAGACCGATACGACAAAATCTACGCCCGCGGCGTCTTGTGTCGCCGGGATCTCGGATTGGGCAACTGCATCCGTTTAGGCGACATTTCCGCCTTCACGCTCCAAGGGGCAGAGGCTCGACAACTGACGTTGGAAGTTCGTCTGAAAGGCACTTACGACCTTGACGGATCCCCCAGGAGATCCATAGCAAAAATCATTGGAACTTTTGGGTATACCCCAAGGCCACGCGGCAAGAGTTGAACGCCATTAACACAAAAGACCTCTACATCACAGATTCCATGGCCGAAGAAGCCGAACGGACATTGAAACGCGGAGGACGGGTACTGGTGACTGCTGCCGGAAAGATCACTTACGGCAAAAACATCGTACAACAGTTTACGCCCGTATTTTGGAATACAAGTTGGTTCAAGATGCGCCCGCCTCATACCACAGGCTTATATATCGAAAACGACCATCCGCTCTTCCGTAACTTCCCCACCGATTATTATAGCGACATGCAATGGTGGGACCTGGTAAATCTGAAACAAGTGATGTTATTCACGGATTTTCCCGCAGACTTCCAGCCCATCGTGCAAAGCATCGACACATGGTTCCTCAGCCGGAAAATCGGCATGTTGTTCGAAGCCAATGTCGCAGGCGGGCGACTGATGATGACCACCATGCCGCTGGACGCAGACGAGAATCATCCCGTAAGGGCGCAGATGCGCAAGGCTCTCATCGACTATATGCTCTCTGACGATTTCCGTCCGAAATATACCGTAGACCCGGCGCAAGTCCAGGAACTGTTCACCAAAGAAGCTCCTGCCGTGGACTTGTATACGCATGACTCTCCGGACGAACTGAAACCGAAAAACAAAAACTGAATTCCGAAGAATAAAGATATAGACCGAAGATGAACATAAAAAATCGCTATGGCATCCCGACAGAGAAGCCATAGCGATTTTTATGTAATGTGAGACGACCTGACCGCCCCGTTACAAAGGCATGTTACCATGCTTCTTGGGCGGATTGTTCTGGTTCTTGTTCCGCGCCATCTCCAAAGCATGGATCAATTTGGCCCGCGTATCGCGCGGCATGATCACTTCGTCCACCAGACCGCGCTCGGCGGCACGATAAGGATTGGAAAACTCCTCTTCATAAGCCTCCACGGCTTTCTTCTTCTCCTCGTCCGAAGCCTTGCGATAGAGAATATTGATGGCGCCCGAAGCTCCCATGACGGCAATTTCAGCCTGAGGCCATGCGAAGTTTACGTCGGCACCGATCATCTTGCTGGACATGACAATGTAAGCCCCGCCATAGGCCTTGCGGGTAATCAACGTAATCTTGGGCACCGTGGCCTCGGCATAAGCATATACGATCTTGGCCCCGTGACGGATAATGCCGTCGTGCTCCTGAGCCGTTCCGGGCCGAAATCCCGGCACATCCTCGAAAGTCACCAACGGGATGTTGAAACAATCGCAGAAACGAATGAAGCGGGCGGCCTTGTCGGACGCATTGATATCGAGCACGCCGGCCAGGAACGCAGGCTGATTGGCGACGAAGCCTACCGTCTGACCGCCCAAACGGGCAAAGCCCACCACGATGTTCTTGGCAAAATGAGGCATCACCTCAAAGAAATACTGATCGTCCACCACCGGTTCTATCACGTCCTTGATGTCATACGGCTGATTAGGGTCCTCGGGCACTATGGTCTGCAAGCTTTCCACCCGCCGGTTGATGTCGTCGCTGCAAGGCACGATCGGCGCGTCTTCCATATTATTGGACGGCAGGAAACCGAGCAGCTCACGAATCTGCATCAGCGTTTCCTCCTCCGTTGAATATATGAAATGGGCCACACCGCTCTTGCTGCTGTGCGTATAAGCCCCGCCCAACTCTTCCTTGTCCACCACTTCGTTCGTCACGGCCTTCACCACATCGGGACCGGTGATGAACATGTGACTTTTCTCATTCACCATGAAAATGAAATCTGTAAGCGCGGGAGAATAACATGCCCCTCCGGCACACGGACCGAGAATGACCGTCAGTTGGGGAATCACGCCCGAAGCCATCGTATTCTGATAATAGATAGAGGCATAACCGGCCAGACTGCTTACGCCTTCCTGAATGCGGGCGCCTCCGGACTCGTTCAGACCGATAATCGGTGCGCCGTTTTTCAAGGCCAGCGTCTGCACCTTGACGATCTTGGTCGCATTCGTCTCGCTCAACGAACCGCCATGCACGGTGAAGTCGTAGGCATATACAAAGACCTGGCGCCCGTCGATCTTGCCGTAACCGCATACCACGCCGTCACCCGGAATCTGCTTATTCTCCATCCCGAAACGATGGCAACGATGGTTCACGAACTTGTCCATCTCGCAGAACGTACCTTTGTCGAGCAGCATGTCGATGCGCTCGCGTGCCGTCATACGTCCCGAAGCGTGCTGTTTTTCCACCTTGTCCAAACCGCCGCCTTGCGAAGCCCGCCGGTCTAATTCCTCGAAACGGGCATATATTTCTTCTCTGTTCATTCTTCTGGTTTTAATTCTAATTCTATCAATGTCTGATTGTCTTGCACGGCATCGCCCTCGGCCACCAGGATGCGCTTCACCCGACAGTCGGAACTTACCTTATAATTACTTTGCATCTTCATGGCTTCCAGCACGACGGCTATGTCGCCGGCTTTCAGCTCGTCTCCTTCTTTCACCGGTATGCTCACCACTTTTCCGGGCATGGGAGCCACAATCTTGTCGCCCTGCCGGTCGTCGGCGTTCTTCTTCATCCGGAGATATTTGGCCTGTGTATCCACCACATCCACATGATAAGAGCGGTGGAACATGTTCACGTCATAACTCTTTCCGGATTTTCCACGAATCAGCTCGGCATTATAAGAATTCCCGTCGTGCAGGATCGAACAACTTCCGTTTTCGGCCATCACGAGATCGACCACACAAGGTTTCCCGTCGATGGTCAACTCCACACGATTGCCCTCTTTGTTGACCAGCGTCACGTCCGCCACGCGGTCTCCGATATGTATTTCCATAAAAAAACTCCTTCTTCTGATTTAAATGCGTAAAACTCCTTTCTGCAAACCGAACTCGCGCCAGCGGCTGATCGGACGGGAATCGGTAGTACGCACCGCCTTGTTCTCTTCCAAGTTGAACAGATAGTCCACGTAGGCCGCGATCATCGCCATGTTTTCGAGTTCTTCATTCTCACCGTTGGAGCGTTGCAACGAACGCGAATACTTGGACAGGAACGAAGTGTCGTACTCCCCTTTTACAAAAGCCGGAGCGTACATGATGCGCCGCAGATAGCCGAGGTTGTTCTTCAATCCCGTAATCTTGAACTCATAAAGCACGCGGCGCATGCGTTCGATGGCGAACTGTCGGGTCGTGGGCCACACGATCAATTTACCTATCATAGGGTCGTAATACAAAGGAATTTCGTATCCTTCGTACACATAGCTGTCGAAGCGTACGCCGATGCCGTTCGGCTCCGTCAACTGACGGATCACGCCCGGAGAAGGCATGAAACCGTTTTCCGTATCTTCGGCACAAATGCGGCATTCTATGGCATGACCGCGCTGGTAGAGTTCGTCCTGACGCAGATGCAACACCTCTCCCTGGGCCACGCGCAATTGCTCTTTCACAAGGTCTACGCCTACCACTTCCTCCGTAATGGGATGCTCCACCTGCAGACGGGTATTCATCTCGAGGAAATAAAAATGGCGGTATTTGTCCACCAGAAACTCGATGGTACCGGCACCGCGATAGTTCACGGCCCGGGCTGCAGCCACGGCTTTCTCGCCCATCTCCCGACGCAGTTCGGGCGTCAGGAAAGGCTACGGACTTTCCTCCACAATCTGTTGGTTGCGACGCTGCACGGAGCATTCGCGATCGAACAAATGGATCACGTTGCCATGAGCGTCTCCCAATATCTGAAACTCGATATGATGAGGCTCCTCCACGAACTTTTCCAGATAGACCGTGTCGTCTCCGAACGAGGACATCGACTCCGAACGGGCCGAATCATAAGCTTCCTTCACTTCGTCTTCGCTGTGGATAAGACGCATGCCTTTTCCGCCGCCGCCCATAGAGGCTTTCAGCATAACCGGAAATCCGATCTCCTTGCAAATGCGTAAAGCTTCATCGGCATCTTTCAACGGCTCTGCCGTACCCGGCACCACCGGAACGCCGGCGGCCATCATGCGTTTACGGGCCGCAATCTTATCGCCCATGGCCTCCATCGTATCGGCCTCCGGACCGATGAATACGATGCCTTCCGCCTCGCAACGGCGCACGAAATCGGCATTCTCGGAAAGAAAACCGTAACCGGGATGAATGGCGTCGGCCCTGCATTTCAGGGCCACCTGAATGATTTTATCGATGTTCAAATAACTCTCGTGCGACTCCGATGCGCCGATGCAATACGCTTCATCGGCATACATCACGTGTCTCGAAGCCCGGTCGGCTTCGGGAAATACGGCTACGGTACGCAGCCCCATCTCGCGGCACGAGCGCATAACCCGCACAGCGATCTCGCCACGATTGGCGATCAATACTTTTTTTATCATTTCCAAAATACAATTTTCCTACATGTTCCCCTATCCCACGAGTAAGAACACCGTCTTCATATTGAAAGGAAGGTCTTCTGACTCAGCTCCTTTCTGAAACCTTCCCGACCGAATGTGAACAAGGCCAGTGGCTATGGTATTTTTCAGAAAGTTCACAAAGCATCACAGCAGCGGGACTGTCCGGGATTTACACCCGATTCCCTTTTAATCCGGGATACAAGAAGTTGTATACGGAACCTATTCTAGTGCAAAGATAGTCCTTTTTTCAGTTTCGGCCCAACGCTTTCAAAAGAAATTTAATGACCGAAAGTAAATATAAGAGTAAGAATAATAAATTTCCCGTACAGAAAGGAAGAAGATATTTTTCCTGCGCCGAACGGAAAATCATTCTGCGGAGAAAAATATTTTTTTCTGCGCAGAAAAAAAACACATTCTGCGGAGACGGATGCAACGGAAACCTAAGAAAAAGTTATATCGCTCATTTGTAATCAATTAACAAAAAATACACTAAAAAGGCTGTCCGTAATCAATAAAAACGGACAGCCTGTAAGATACGGGATCATTTCGTTATTTCTCCAATGGATGGTCCAGACGAAAATTCCTCATCCTTTCCTCCATCACGGGATAAAGCTCTTCCCGCATGCGCGACGTGCAGGCCCGTACTCCGTACTGCTCGCTCCCCGTCGTGGACAACGAAATGCTGCTTACGCCGTAGTAGAGCAACTCGCGCAACAAATCGCCGCCGTCCATCTGGCCATAGCCGATGGTAAAGAAGAAACCGTCGCCCACCGGACGGGTCACATCGTAGTCGTAAACAATATGGAAACCGTTGTCGGTGAATATCTTTTTCATCCGCTCGGCCCGTCGGGCATATTCTCTCACGTCGGCCGCAAAATCCAACATACCGTCTGAAGAGGCTTTCAACATCTCGGCATAACCGTACTGCGTGGAAGCGATACACCCCGAAGTGATCATGTAGAGCACCGAAGCCTCGAAAGTCTGTCCGAACATGCCGGAATCGCCGTAACGTGCAGCCAGAGCCGGAAAATGCGTATCAAACAGTTTGTCGGACACACAAGCTACGGCGATGCGCTGCCCAGCATAGCTGAAGATCTTGGATGAGGACAGCATGAGGATATACCGGTCCGTATAGCGGGCCACCGTAGGCGGATAAGGCGGTTGCCAGGGATGGCCCAGGTCCTGACGGAAATCCATGCAGAAGTAGGCCATATTTTCAAGCACGACGGCATCGTAACGGTCGGCCAGTTCGCCGATGATCTTCAGTTCGCTGTCTTCCAAACAGATCCAGGCCGGATTGTTGGGATTGGAATACACGATGGCCGCAATATCCCCCCGGCACAAGTAACTTTCCAGCTTATCCCGCAAAGCCTCTCCGCGATAGCGGTAAATGTAGAACTGTTCCCAGCGCGCACCGATGATGCGCAGTTGCGACTTCTGAATGGGGAAACCGGGATCGATGAACAGCACCTTGTCCTTGCCGGGACGACATTGGGTACAGACCACAAATGCCCCGAAAGAGGCGGCCACCGAACCGGTGGTGGGAATACAGGAACGCGGCGTGATGTCCACATTCACAAAGGCTTTCACGAAACGGGACGCCTCGCGCTTCAATTCGGGAATGCCGTCGGCCGCAGGATATTGCGCCCCCACCCCGCGATCCAGCGCAACTTTTTCGGCCTCCACGCCTACCCTGTTGACCGGCAGCCCCGGAGAGCCTTGGTCCATGCGGATAAAGGGAATACCGGTGAGCTGTTCCAGACGGGAAGCCACCAACAACACCTCTCCGATAGTGGCATGGGCCAGATCGGCAATGTGCAGTTCCTGCACGACGGAAGCCACCAACTCTTCGCTAAATACCTGATGTTTCATCGTCTTATGCTTTTACTTCGGCCGCGGCATGACCGATGTCGAATGCCTTACGGTTCATTTCTACCACGGCCTCTCCTTTCGATCCGAACACCCGGGCGATACTCTCGCGCAACTGTGTCACAGAAAGGATACTCAGGAACCGTGCAGCCGCTCCCAACAAAATCACGTTGGCGCATTTCGGCAGGGCATGCTCCCGCGCCAAAGCCTCCGTATCGATACATACCACATGGGGCAAAGCGCGCAAATCCGCACGCAAAGCCTGCTCTTCAGGATAATCGGGGATGTTTTTAAAAGGCGAGGAAGAAGTTTATCACCCACCCGTCGCGGTTCAAATACGTAACGTAACGCAGGGCTTCCATCGGCTCTAACGAAAGAATCATGTCGGCTGTGCCGACAGCTATCAGGTCGGAAGCGATAGGACGGTCGGACAGACGCAGGTTGGACTGCACCTCGCCTCCGCGCTGGCTCATGCCGTACACCTCGGCTTGTTTCAGATCCAGACCGGCTTGTGTGGCGGCCTCGCCGATAATGGTGGCGATGGACAGGATGCCCTGTCCGCCCACCCCCGAAAGGATAATATCTTGTTTCATGCTTTTTTTTCTGTTTTTCTCTGTTTTGATTTCCGGTTCAGGGTCTGGATGCACTCCCTTCGGGGAATGATGACCGAGACGCCTTTATACTCGATCTCTTCACGGATCGTGTGCGTGATTTCCGCCATGTTACCGGGCAAAGGCACCACCACACGCACATGTTCTGGCTCCACTCCCAGCCCGAGACAGATAGCCTCGAACTTGTTCGTGCCGGCCGAATCCTGTCCGCCCGTCATGGCCGTGGTCAGATTGTCGGAAAGAATCACAGTGACCGGTGCACGGTCATTCACGGCATCCAGCAATCCCGTCATACCCGAATGGGTGAACGTGGAATCGCCGATCACGGCTATGGCCGGAAAGACGCCGGCGTCGGCCGCTCCCTTGGCCATCGTGATGGAAGCTCCCATGTCGAGACAAGTGTCTATGGCCCTGAACGGAGGCAAGGCTCCGAGCGTGTAACAGCCGATGTCGGCAAAGACACGTGCATCCGGATACGATTTCACCACCTCGTTCAAGGCCGTATAAACGTCCCGATGACCACACCCCTTGCACAAGGCGGGCGGGCGTCCCACCACGCTCTTCGGCACCTCGAAATAACGTTCAGGCCGATGTCCCATGGCTTCGGCCACACGGTCGGGCGTCAAATCTCCGGTACGCGGAAGATCTCCCGTCAACCGCCCCTTGACCGGATAACCGGCCGACACGATGCCGTGCACGATTTCCTCGGCAAAAGGTTGTCCGTCCTCCACGACCAGAATCTCACAGCTCTCTTCCGCCAACTTCCGCACCCGGTCGGCCGGCTACGGATATTGGCTTACCTTTAATATATTGTATGCGCCTCCGTCCCCTTTCGCGTCGGACACGTAGTTATAGCCGATACCGCAAGCCAGAATCCCTACGGGACGCGACGAACGGGCCGGCTCGTAACGGGTATAAGGCGAGCATGACGCCAATTGCTCCAGATGTGCCTGACACTCCACCAACGCCGCATACTTGCGACGCGAATGCGCCGGAAGCAAGACCCAACCGGCCGGATTTTTCACACAAGGCAGCACCCGCACGTCCTCCGCCTCGTCTTTCACCTCCACGGCAGCGCTGGAATGGGCCAGACGCATCACGACGCGCATCAACACCGGCAACCGTTCGCGCTCGGACAGTTCATAGCCGTATGACATCATGTCGTAGGCCTCCTGCTGCGTGGAAGGCTCCAGCGTGACGACTAATGCAAACTTACCGTAGAAACGGGAGTCCTGTTCGTTTTGGGAAGAATGCATGGAGGGGTCGTCGGCCACGACCACGACCATACCTCCGTTCACTCCCGTAATCGCGGAATTGACGAAAGCATCGGCCGCCACGTTCAGTCCCACATGCTTCATGCAGACCAGCGAACGCGCTCCGGCGTAAGACATACCCAAAGCAGCTTCCACAGCCGTCTTCTCGTTCGTACACCACGAGGTGTGCAGATGTCGTTCGCGGGCCAGAGGATGCCGCTGGATATACTCGGTGATTTCAGTGCTCGGCGTACCGGGATAGGCGTACACTCCGCGAATGCCGGCATGGATAGCCCCCAAAGCAATCGCCTCATCGCCCAATAAAAGTCTTTTTTTCATGGAATTGATGTGCATTTAAATAGATAAAGTAAAACGGTCGGCATCGTCCAGCACGGGGAACTTCTGACGAAACTCATCCAGCCCCGCCCGGTCCGTTTCCACCGTCACGGCGCCGACCTTTCCCGGCTCACAAGCCGCCATAGTCCGCCCGTAAGGATCTATCATCAGCGTACCGCCGTTGTATTCACAGGCCGGATCATGCCCCACACTGTTCACTCCGGCCACATAACACTGGTTTTCGATGGCCCTCGCCCGCAGCAAAGCCAGCCAGGCATCCAGTCTCGACGTCGGCCAACTGGCCACGTACAGGGCCAGATCGTAATCCTTCAGATTACGCGACCACACGGGAAAGCGCAGGTCGTAACAGATTTGCAAAAGGATGCGCATGCCCATATACTCCACTACCGTGCGCTGCCGCCCCGCCGTGAAATGCGCATGCTCGCCCCCGTAAGTAAACAGATGTTTCTTGTCATACGTCCGGAAAGTCTCGTCTGGGTAGACAATATAGAACCGATTGTAGTAACGGCCTTCGTCCCGAACGGCGATACTGCCGGCCACGGCACATCGGTGTGCCGAGGCTTAACGGCGCATCTTCTGTAAAGTCTCGCTTTCGGCTTCCTCGGCCATCCCCTCGGGCTCCGTACAAAAGCCGGTAGAGAATATCTCGGGCAGTACATAAAGATCGGAACCCGGACAGGAATCCATCGCACGCTCGGCCGCCGCCATGTTCTCCCTCGGGTTTCCCCAGACAATATCTTGCTGCAAAAGTGTTATTTTCATATATTATTTATATTAGGCCGCAACAAAGTTAATGAAATAAAACAAGAGCAGGGTATTTTCTTATAAACTATTTTTCGCCGGAACATAAAAAAAGACCGTTGCGGCATTCTCCTTCCGAATCGCCGCAACGGTTCATCCCGATTTCTCCTCACACGGGGAGATCACTCCCAACAAAGCCGGTAACACTGACCGCGCCGGGTGGAAAACGTCACTGTTCCGTCCGGCCCATATACGACCTCCACACGGCCTCCCCTTCTTTTTCGGATTTTGACATCCTCCTGTTGCGGCAGATAAAGCCGGCAATCTTGTCCGCCATCGGAATACAGACAGACCTCTTTCAGCTTGCCGTCTTGCCAGGCCACATCAAAAGTGAAACCGCCTTCGGCCCTCAATCCCTTGAAAGATCCGCTCTTCCAGGCAGAAGGCAGAGCCGGAAGCAAATATATTCCCTTCACCGTATTCTGCAACAACATCTCGGCGATGCCTGCCGTGGCTCCGAAGTTCCCGTCGATCTGAAAAGAAGGATGGGCACAAAACAAGTTTTCATAAATACCGCCGGCATTGTCGTCCATGCTGACCACGGTCACATCCGTAAGGTGCTGCGCTTGCTTCAACAGACGGTAGGCACGGTCGCCGTCCCACAATCGCGCCCAACAGGCTATCTTCCATGCCCGGCTCCAGCCCGTAGCCCCGTCTCCGCGGGAGTTCAAGGACACTTTGGCGGCATCGGCGTAACGCGGATCCTGCAAATAGGAAATCTGACGGCAGGAATACAAGGCCATCAAATGGGAAAGGTGCCGCTGATGATTGCCTTGTTCGTCTTCCTGCACGGTCCATTCCTTGATTTGCCCCCACGAACCGATATGCAGACCGTTGTCCAACGAAGCGAATCTGTTATGCAGTTCCTCCACGAAAGCGTCTTGCACATGCAAGACTTCGGATGCTTTCAACGTAACGTCGAACAGGGCGTAAATCAGTTGCTGGGCATAGGCCACGCCGTCCTCCCAAGGCCCGTGTTCGGGCGACCATTCGTCGGGAGCCACCCATTTTCCTTCGGCGTTCTTTTTCAGACGGTCGAACCAAAACTCACAAGTCGACTTCATTACAGGATAAGCCGTGGTGCGCAAATAATCCTGATCCAACGTATAAGCATAGTGCTGCCACAAATGGGTGCAGTACCAGGCATTGGCCGGACGATTGATGAGCCAATCCGTATATCCGAAAATATTGTTTTGCGTATGAAGGGCCCAACCGCGACAATTCTCCTTCCGTGCCACCTGCTGCCAGGAGCCGTCCGGCTTCATGGCCTCGGTCTGCACGTAACGGATAAAAGGTTCGTAACAGTCCGACAAATTAGTCACTTCGGCCGGCCTGTAGTTCATCTGCACATTGATGTTACTGTGGTAATCGCATTCCCATGCCGGATTGTTCACGTTGTTCCACAGTCCCTGCAGATTGCTTGGCAACTGGCCTCCGCGTGAAGAGCCGAGCCTCAGATAACGGCCATATTGGAATTACAACATCTCGAGATAAGCATTGTCCGGATGTTCGCGAATGAGTACATCCGTAGGATAATCGGGAAGTCCCGCGCCAAGATCCAACTCCACACGGGCAAAAAGCGGACGATAGTCGGAAAGATGGTCAGCCTTGAGCTTCTTGTACGATTTCCCAGACACGCGCTTCAAACGAGCCGCCAGCCGTTCGTGTATCTGTCGGGCATCGCCCTGCGTATACGTCGGCGAACCCAGATCGAAATTCGTACTTCCGGTCAAAATGACCGTCACGGCATCTGCCCCGCGCACGTTCAGACGATCGGAAGTCGACTCCACAGTCCCGCCTTCGGCCTGCAAGACCGCCTGCGCCTCATAAGACAACAAGTCCAGCCGACCCTTTATCGTCATTGTACGCCCCTCTACTTTCGTGACGCCCTGCCGCCCGTCCTGCATCCTCACCGAAAAGTTCAGTTTACCTTTGTGTCCGGGCGTAGTCAACCGCATCACGATCACACTGTCGGGATTACTGGCAAAATATTCCCGCAAATAGTCTATCCCGCCGATCGTATACGACACCCGTCCGACAGCGTCGTCCAGAACCAATTCCCGCTCATATCGGGTACAAGTATCCGGTGTGTCGAAATCGAAAAACAGATCGCCCATATTCTGGTATGATCCGCGCTGCGTCGTACTGCCCGACCACCATGTTTTATCGTTAAACTGCAACTGTTCGTGCGCCACACCTCCGAAGAACATGGCTCCGATTCCTCCGTTACCGATCGGCAAAGCCGACGTCATCCAGACCTTTGCCGGTCGGTCATACCAAAGTTTCATCGGCACTCTCGCCGCATTCACCGCCAGCCCGCAACAGACAAAGGCCCATCCCAAAAAGCATTTTCGCAAATTCACATTTCTGTTTGTATCAATGAGAAAACGAAATTAGCAGTTCTGCAAAGAACAAATCCCTCGAAACGCTTCTTATTTTGGAAGAAATGCGGAAAGTAAAGGTGTCTCCTTACATAAAATATCCCCGCAGGGGAAATGAGGCATGCAAAATCCTCTTCCCCCTGCGAGGCAAATCATATGAATAATAACATTACGTTTCTCAGAAATTCTTTCCCACACGCAGACTGAAAGAGCCGAAACGCGCCTCGGGTGCGGCTTCATTGAAATCTATGCCGTAACCTATGCCGAAGTTATATGAGCCATAATCTGCCGTGAGTCCGATTTGCCATCCCATCTGGAAACGTTTCCAATCTCCGCCTTCACTCCCGTAAAGATTATACGAATCCGAAACCGTATGACCGTCCACACCGCTCTCATACTTTTCCTTTCCCAACAACCCTAAACGGAAATATATTCCCGTATAGGGCTTCAATGCGATCTTGTCAGTCACACGAATCTTATAGACGACATTGACTGGGATATACAGGCCCAATATATTCTGATAGGTCTTCAATGTCACATCGTCTTCCGAAGCATCATAACTGTGACGCCAAAAATTCACGCCGCCTCCGGCTTCAACGAAAAACGGAAGCGTCCGGGTGAAATGCCACGCATAGACATAACTGAGCGTAAAGCCGTTGAATCCTTGTTTAAGGTCGCTATTATCGGCTGTAGACTTCAATATGGAACGGTCATAAGAGAAACGAAGGCCCTTCCAGGCGTCATGATCGGCCCCGGTCAGGATATCTTTCACTTGATTCTTTTCCTGTGCCTGCATAGCGGCTCCACCCAAGAAGCACGACAGCAGGATCATCATAATTCCTTTTTTCATCATCTTTATTCTTTCCTTTATATTAAAACTCATTTCTCATTCGCCACGATATTTCGACTTATGCCGTCCGACAGGTAATCCGAAATGTCCGCCTCTCGTATGCCCGGTATCTTGCTGTCCTAAGGATTTGATCTTATGCCAACTGCTATCCCATTGGTCATTATATTTAAAAGAAACAATTACATAACCCTGCCAGTTACTTGACGTTCCCTCCCCATAGTGCTCATCCTGTCGGTTAGATATACTATTCAGAGATCCGTCGGGGTTATAGG
>JAJPYK010000150.1 GCA_021205005.1 Paraprevotella sp.
GGATATAGCTGTGTCTTAACCATGCTGTGCGGGTTGGTATGCCATTTCTTTGTATTGGTGAAATTGTTCGCGATGACAGACAATTCGGCCACTTTTCCGATTTCTTTTGTGAAACGGAAGCTCAACAGAGCCCACGGCTCAATCACGTCTTTCTCATACAGGTAGGGTTGTGTACGGTACATGATACGCGCCTTGTCGGCATCGTTGGCATCGGCAGCGTTCCATGCCGTATAATTACCCTGTTTGTCGTAGTAGCCTATGGGGTCGACCACCAAGTAGTCTTTGTCCTCGTAGGATTTGAGATAATAGCGATTATTACCGTTCTCGTCCTGATAGATTGTCTGTGAGCTTTCATACCAAACGACTTGAACCGAGGTCGTGAATATCATCTTGATAGCCGTAATATGCGTGATCAGACGGAACGTGGAATTGAAACGGTTGCTGACCGATCCGGCTCCTGACGGAAGCACGCCCACATAGTCAAAGGACGAATTGATATACTTCAATGAAGTACTCTCATCGGTACGTTTGATCTGAAACCAAGCTCCGCTAATGTTCAGAGAGGTACGCAAAGGTTTGATTTCTCCGAAGTCCAGGCCGTACTCGATACCGTGTTTGGATGTCGTCGTACTGTTGGACGCCTGATTCCAAGTAAACAGTTCGGTGGTCTTTGTCCGAGCCGCCGTATATTCTGCACCGTCCATACGGTAGGTCACGTTTCCGCTCGCCGCATCGAAGACCGGATCGGTCGCCGTGGCCGGTACCGTATACTTGTCGAAATTCTGCCAGATCAGTTGTGAGATAAAGCCCAGTTCATGCTGGTGATATTCATGGAAGAACGTAGCGAAGCCTTGAACTTTCCTGATACGGAAAGACAGACCGACTTCCCATTTGGTGGAATGGACTGGTTTCAGGTCCGGATTGGCCGTATTGCGTACCACATCCGTCGTGATCAGTCCCAAACGGTCTTTCTCTTCTTCGCCGTATTTAGACAGACTGGCATTGTCGAAATAAGCAGAGTCGGGATACAGATACATCAACGTGGGCATCTTGTTAGAAATACCGAATCCGCCGGTCAGTGACAATTGGTCGAATACGGAGTTATTCTTGTGGTTCAATAGATTCAGCGTGGCGTTGATACGCGGCTCGCCTACCAGAAAGTGACTGATCCCGCCGCTTTGTGCACGGTCTACGAACATATTGCTTACGCGTACTCCCGCTTCGAGCAGAAGGCTCATGGTGCCGAAACCTTCGTGCAACCGACCGCTGGCGAATCCCGATAGCGTGTGCGAGGCCGGGATATCCTTATAGCTTCTCGGGCGGAGCGTTTGCGAACCTTGGGCCTGGGGAGGATTATTCTCGTCGTAAGTGAAGCCTGCACCTTTATTCACGTCATAGGTGTATTCAGCCCCCAGTTTCAGGTTGACATAATCGTTCTCGGATAGCTGCAAGTATTTGTTGGCCACGACCTGAGCATATACATTAATAGGAATACCTTCGATCTGGTAAGCCGAGGTATACCCCACATTACGTATCTGAGCGATGTGCACGCCCGGTTCCCGGGAAGTCGTGACGAGGCCGTCCGGATTGTTCACCCAATTGTCATGTTTGTCCAATGTACGCGACATTTGGGTGGAAAGATTATAGTCTAAGGACGACAAGAAGCCTCCCGTAGGTTTATACAATCCGCTTACGGAAAGTCGCGCCCCCGTATTGATGTTCTTATAATGAATCTTTTGCTCGGCGAACTGAGGGTCATCCTTACGGTTATTGATATTGGAGTAGAAAGAGCCCTTCACATTGAAAGAGACCGGACCGAACTGGTTGCTGTATCCGGCCGACGCCGTGATGCGGTCGTAACCCATATAGTGTTTGCGCGTGTCGGCCCAGGACTGCGACCAGTCTACACTAAAGTTCGCCGCACCGCCCTTTTTGAGGTTAAACCCTTTTTCGGCAAATGCAAGTTTGGAGTTCGGGTCCACCTGGAATTTGGCTTCCCAAGGAGTTTGCCCCGCTTTGGTCTTGACAACGACGACGCCGGAGGTCAGGTTGCCGTATTCTACCGAGGGAATGCCTCGTATGACTTCCATCGACTCTACATTTCCGGCGCTTACGGTACGTAAGTCCACGCCTTTTCCCGCCGCAGTCTGCTGGCTCATGCCATCGGTCTGCATGCCGGAGTTCGCTCCGAATTTGCTGGGAGATACGACTTGCAGATTCGACTAGTTGCTCAACGGCGTGCCATCGACTACCACCAAGGTACCCATTGCATTATTGTCGTTTTCGTCGATCTCGCGGATATGCGCCTGCCCCAGACTGTTCAGATTAGGATTTTCAATCAGATTGCCCGGCACAAGTTGAAGCAAATCGTTCAGACTCTTGGGCTGTACATGGCGGATAGCATCCTGTCCGATAAGCGATTTTGAACCCATTTGCTCTTGTTTCGCCGTCACCGTCACATTTTTCAGTTCCAGGTTCAGTTCCTTGATCACAAGGTCCAACTTCGTATGCTGAGATTGTATGCGCACGGTACCCGTTGCCGTCTCATATCCTACGAAAGAGACCCGATATTGATACGTACCGTTTTTCAGTTGAGTCAATTTATAATGTCCGTTCTGATCAGTACTGGTTCCTATGACATTATTCAGACTGACGGTGGCTAATTCCACGGGCTTCCCTTGTGTGTCACGCACCACTCCCTCCAATATATTGGACGTATTTTGAGCAAAAGTTTGAAAGGAGAAGCACAAGAAGAGGATGAGACCCAGAATGGAAATT
Organism: Paraprevotella sp.; assembly: GCA_021205005.1. GTDB lineage: Bacteria > Bacteroidota > Bacteroidia > Bacteroidales > Bacteroidaceae > Paraprevotella. The sequence continues at coordinate 2,779 of JAJPYK010000150.1, forward strand.
TTTCCTTTTACCATGACACCTGTTTTTTTGTTTTTACAATTTATTCTTTGTGCAGAGCTCTTCCAATACTTA
>JAJPYK010000261.1 GCA_021205005.1 Paraprevotella sp.
CTGGGCTTTGCGCATAAAAAAGGTTGTGCCAACGTTTTGACACAACCTCTTTTTTTGTATCTTTGTGTGACGCTTATTGCCATACATCCAATTGCCATTCATGATGGAATATGATTTGATTACGATATTAGGTCCTACGGCTTCCGGCAAGACGGCATTGGCTGCTGCTCTGGCTCATAGCTTGCATACGGAGATCATCAGCGGAGACAGCAGGCAGGTATACCGGCGTATGGACTTGGGTACGGGAAAAGATTTGGCCGATTATGTCGTGGACGGTGATCCGGTTCCTTATCATTTAATCGACATTGCCGAACCGGGTACTAAATATAATCTTTTTGAGTATCAGCGTGATTTTCTGTCGGTTTACAATCGTTTGCATGCATGTGGAGTCGTCCCGATTCTTTGCGGAGGGACAGGTCTCTATATCGAGTCCGTGCTGAGAGCGTATAATCTTCGACAAGTTCCGGAAGACGCCGCACTTCGCGAACGTCTGTCCTCCAAAAACTTGGAAGAACTCACTGATATTCTGCGAGGTTATAAGATTCTGCATAATACCACGGACGTGGATACACCTAAGCGGGCCATACGTGCCATTGAAATAGCGGAGTATGAACTTGTACATAAGGCGGACGAACGCGCTTTACCGCAGATTCGTCCTTTGGTGGTGGGAGTGGATCTTAGTCGAGAAATTCGACGGGAGAGAATCACTCGTCGGTTGAAACAACGTTTGGAAGAAGGTATGCTCGATGAGGTTCGGCGTCTATTGGGAGAGGGTATTCCCGCCGAGAATTTGATCTATTAAGGGTTGGAATATAAGTATCTGACGCAATATGTGATAGGGGAAATATCCTATGAAGAGATGTTCGTCGGCTTGGAAACGGCTATTCACCAGTTCGCGAAAAGACAAATGACATGGTTTCGCGGGATGGAGCGTCGCGGCATTCCCATACATTGGTTAGATGCCGGATGGCCTATGTCGGATAAAGTGGAACAAATCCGATCCTGGATGGGGACGTGACAGAGACGACTGTTTCCGTTGCGAGAGTCTGGGTCCGGTGTGATGTATATTGTATTTTTTTAGCATTTGCCTATGGAGTCATCAAGATGGGGTCTCATTTATTGTCCTAAGGAGGGAGTCCGCCACATTCATAAGGAATGGGAGGAAATCAGCGCATATTTGGCGGAAAAGAATGTGTCTTACGATTTTGTGCAGAGTGAGGATCCCAAATCCGTGGAGCGTTTGGCCGCCATGTTGGCTGCCAACGGTTATACCACTATTATAATAGTAGGAGGAGATGCCGCCCTGAATCGTGCATTGAACGGTATCCTGTCGCAGGGTGACGAAGTGCGTAGCCGAGTGGCTTTGGGCGTCATTCCGAACGGATGGGGTAATGATTTTGCGCATTTTTGGGGCTTTGAGGAAGCGAATTATAAGCAGACCATCGATTGGTTGGTCAAGCGCCGTCTGCGTAAGGTGGATGTGGGATATTGCATTTCAGAGGCTGTGGGAAAAGACAAGCCGCGCTATTTTTTGAACTGTCTCAATGTGGGGCTTGTGGCCAATATTATGAATATCAAGCATAAAACGCGTCGTTTCTGGGGTGTTCTGACCCTTTCACACGTGTCGTCCATCTTTCTTCTGCTTTTTCAACGTATGGAACATAAGATGCACTTCAAGGTCAATCAAGATGAAATCGATCGGAGTGTAATGACGGTGTGCGTAGGTAGCGCACGAGGATACGGGCAAACGCCGAGCGGTGTCCCTTACAACGGTTTGTTGGATGTTTCTGTGGTTTCGCATCCGGAAATGAGTCAGATGATCGAGGCTATGTGGATGTTGGTTCGCGGACGTTTTCTGAATCACAAGGCCGTGATATCGTACCGGACCCGGAAAGTGGACTTTTACGATTGCGGAAAAGCCATGATCAGTCTCGACGGTGCGGTTTGGGAGAATGCTTCAGCACCTATGACCGTAGGCATTCATCCGGAATGGATTGATTTTATAATTCCGGTTTGATGGTCTGAGAATGTCGGTTATCCGATTTTGGAGATTTTTTCCAGTTTGTCTTCTTCGATGATTTTTATTTTTCGTCCGTCTATGGCAATCACCTTTTCTGCGGCAAAGTTCGATAGAGTGCGGATTGCATTGGATGTTGTCATGTTGGATAAATTAGCCAGATCTTCCCGTGACAAATAAATACTGAGAGTGCATCCGTCTTCCTCTACTCCGTAGCTTTCCTTTAAGAAAAGGATGGATTCAGCCAATCGCCCCCTGATGTGTTTTTGAGTAAGGTTTACCGTGCGTTCATCGGATTTGCCTAAATCTATGGCCAGCTGATGAATGAAGAACCCGGCCAGTCCGTTGTTGTCATTGAGCAGTTTCGTAATGACTTTCATGGGAATCATACCGATAATTGACGTTTCAAAAGCTGTCGCAGCCGTGAGATATTCCTGATGAGCAAAGTGGGCCCGATAGGCGAAGTATTCCACGGGTTTGATGACACGAATGATTTGATTGCGTCCGCCTACTCCGTTTTTGAATATCTTTACCTTACCGGAGAGGAGGCACATGAGTTGCGTGGGAAATTCACCTTCGCTATAGATCGGTTCATTTTTTTTAAATGTATAAACGTTGAGACTGTTGAGCAGGTAGTCGCGTTGTTCGTTTGTGAGCGGATCGCATAGAGGAGCGATTTTTTCCTCTATCTCCTTTTTATCTATGTCCTTTTTGACCATAAATCGAATGTGATGCAAATTATGTTTTACGATACAAATTTAGTAAATGCCGTTAATTCTTGGAAATATTGAGACGACAAAATATGT
>JAJPYK010000040.1 GCA_021205005.1 Paraprevotella sp.
CCGACGAGCGTAAAAATTCAGTAAGCTAATGTAGCGAATCTGTTGTTATAGCACACCATTGACGATTACAAATAAAGCGTAATGAATGTGTTTTTAGTCCATTCACTACGCTTTACTCAAATGGTCCGTTTACAAGGTATTTATTTTGCGTTGTGTTGTAACTCCGTGAGTGTTTATGTGGGAGAGACGCTCGCGCGTCTCCCTTCCTTATTCCACTGGTGTGCCGAAAGCCGTCAGTTCATATACTCCGTCGGCCCATGTCGCAGGATTGTTATTATGCACGTTGATGATGCGCATGACGGTCAGGCGAAGATACCGGTAGTTCGATGTGTCCTGAACCGGTAGAATCTGAAAGCCGGCCTGCCAATTGTCCGTATCGTCTACCAACATCTTGAAATTCTTTCCGTCTTCGCTGGCTTCGATCGTGTATTTATAAGCTGTTTCAGAACCGTTGACTAATCGTGTGGCCAAGTTAAGCTCCGAGATTTTGGCTTTCTTCTGCATATCTATGGTCTGGACGTAGGGGTAGCTGCTGTTCTGGAAATATGTGGAGGAGTTCATGTCCGCTCCGTCGGTGATACAGTTTACCGTCTTGGGATTGGCCCCGTTGGTCGTACTGGATACCGGAGCATTGAGCGTGAGGTTCTTGCCGTTCTGTACGGGGACAAGGCCGTATTTGTCGTCTAATTCCACATAACGGTAATAATCCATGGACGCATATCCTTTATTGAATTGGGCCACGGATATCCTCGGGAAGTTGCCGTCCGGATCTTTATGTTCGTATTGCGCTCCCCAATGGTAACTCCATACGCCGAAGGTTTCGCGATTCGTACCTCTTTTCTGGATGTTGTTGAATTGTGCACCGAAGGTAGAGTTATTGCCGATTTCCCTCAGTGAGGTCCATACTCCGCCTAAGTTTTCGGCAGAAGTGTACATGGTCTGGCTGGGATACCATCCCGATGCCTTGGAGCTGAAGAAGTAATACTCTCCGTCCTTTTTAATAATGGAAGGCGTTTCCCGATGTTGTCCTTGGCATATCGTATTGACCAAGGCAACCGGACGGGTCCAGGTTTCATCTAATTTATAGATGTTGATGTCACTGTTCATACGGGTAGCAGACAACAGATAACCTGTGCCGTCGTCGTCGACGAACAAGGACTGGTCTCTGGAATCATTCCCCAAAGGACGTTCCTTAGTGCCTATCTCGATGCCGCCTTTCGGCGTGATTTGTGCTAAGAAAATTTTGGCCGCGGTATATCCGCCTTGATCTTCGTAGTGAGCGGACAGTACGACCTTGTGTGTCTTTTCATTGTAGCGGAAGCCGATGCCCTCGAAGTTTACGCCCGGATAGAATGCGATTTCACGAGGTTGGCTCCAGCTTTCCTTCTTGCCTGTGGACGAGAATTATTCGGAAAGTTACCAACCGTCTTTCTCTTGACCGTCCACAGTCTTTTTTGTCCGTTCCATCCGATAAGAGAAATAAAGATTTCCGATCTTTATGCCGGAAATGTTATTTTCTGCCTGTTTCAAGTATTTCCCGTTCAGATTGTCGTAGAGTTCACCGCTTGCGGACAATGCGAACGGAACCGCTTTTTGGCTTTCGCTGGTCGCTATCTTTTGGCCGTCCTTGTAGCCTTCTATATAATAAGTATAGCTCTTGCCTGCGGACAGTCCGTAGTCATCATAAGTGTCGCCATGAGTTTCCCCTATCAAAGCACCGTCTCGGTATATTTTGTACGTGTCGGCATCTTGTCTTTGCATCCAATCGAGTTTGACGTTTCCCGCCTCTTCTTCGCCGACTAATTTGAATGGAGTCGCGGTTACGGCCCATGTGCTGATGGCAAAGTCTGCCGTGGTCATTTTGCTGGCTCCTTCGGCATTATAGGCAATGGCATTCACTCGGGTTGTTTTGTCTATGGTGAAAGGAGCTGTATATTTACGGCTGTTTCGGTCGGGCTTGCGGCCGTCGAGCGTATAGTAGATCTCGGCAGAAGGATCCTTATGTTTCAGTTCCACCGTCTGGCTTTGCCAGGCATCGCTGCCAGAGGGAGAAATGACAGGTGGCTCAATGTTCGCACTGATCCGTTCTACGGCGATGAGACTGATGTTTCCGTTTTCCCATTCCTTTCCGCCTAACTTGTTGCTCTCATATGTGAGTGTCGTAGGATGATTCAGTTTCAGATCATGCGTGATCCAAACCGGGGGATGGATTTTGTCTTCCGATATGCGGGTAGACAGTTGTTTGGTGTCGACGATTTTGTTGTCCACTCGTAAGTAGCTGGTGAAGTTCAAGTTGATGATGGGTACATGGGCAACTCGGATCTTGTAGACTCACGGCTGGAGGGTCAATTTATATGTTAAACCTTCGTCCTTGTCCTTTCCGTCGCTCAAGAAAGATGTAGCCAAATCGTCTTCCTTACCGGCCGTGACATAGACTTTTTGATCTTCGTTCTGTTCCCGTTCCACATACCCCCAAGAGTCGCCGGTAGTGTATTTCCTGTCCGGTGTATCGTTGAGCAAGGACTTTCCGTACAGAGATCGGGTTGCTTCGAATATTTGCGATGAATTCGGGGCGATTCGTCCTGCGTCGATAAGGTAAACCAAGTTTTCGGGCAGCGTCCATACGTCGGCTATTACTATGGTTTTTATACCCTTGCGGTCGGCTTCTCCCTTTATTACGGTCCTATCAAATAAATTATTGAATGGTGTTTGGGCATTATTCTCCCATTTTACGGGTACTTTGTCCGAGCCGATTTGAATGCTGGATGGCAGTGCCGGCTGTTGATTTACAAACGTCCCTACAACTACGGTGGTTGT
>JAJPYK010000045.1 GCA_021205005.1 Paraprevotella sp.
ATAGTCATGCTGCATTTGATGCAAGTAACTTGATGCTCTTGCACCGTATCAATTTGAATAATGTATTCTGCCGCTACAAAGGTAAACCGAGCTTGTTCGAAGTAGAAGCTTTGGCCGGTTTCGGTTGGCTTCATGTGAACGACGCTTACACTACAAGCGACGGGCAGAAGGACGGTAACTGGATTACCTCTAAAGTTGGTTTGAACTTCAACTTCAACTTGGGTGAGAAAAAAGCATGGACCATCGCCATTAAACCGGCTATCTTGTGGACTATGACCCAGTTCGACCGCCATAACATCAAATTCGATGCCGACCAAGGTGCATGGGAAATCACTGCCGGCGTGGTTTATCACTTCAAGAACAGCAACGGCAAGCACTACTATTCTAACGGTTGCAACCACGCAGAACAGATCGCCGCACTGAACGCTACCATCGGTTCTATGGAGGCTGAAGCTGCCGGTAAGGACCGTGCATTGCAGAACGCACAGAGAACGATCAGCGATCTGCAGAGAGATCTGAACGACTGCCGCAACAAGAAAGTGGCTCCGGCTCCTCAACAAACAACAGAGAACAACGAGTACGTAGTGAGCTTCCGTCAGAGCAGCAGCAAGGTAGACGCTCTCCAGATGCCGAACATCGACCGTCTGGCTTCTTTCTTGAAGAAGAACCCCGATGCCAAGATCACCATCTCCGGCTACGCTTCACCCGAAGGCAAGGCCAGCTTCAACCAGAAGTTGTCTGAAAAGCGTGCCCAGGCAGTGAAAGACATCTTGGTAAAAGACTACCAGATCAGCGCCGACAGAATTGACGCTCAAGGCAAGGGTGTAGGCAGCGTATTCGAGAAAGCCGTTTATAACCGTGCAAGTATCTGTTTAACCAAGTAATCGCACAGACCCTTACAACTATAAGAGGGTGTGTCATAATTCAAAAAGCACTTTGAAAAAGTAATAATCAGAAACTTCATTCAATAAAAACAACCATATAGAGCTTCGTGGAGAGCTTTATAAGGTTGTTTTTGCTTAGTTCAACGGAGGATACTTACAGATTATAAGTTGTCAATCTCAAAATTTGAATTATGACACACCCTCAGAGGGTTCTGCCCGGAGCCCTTGGATTTACTGATTGTTTTACAATGGCACCCTGACGCCGCATTGTCGGGTTGTCATGAAAGGCATGTTCTGCATGCTATGGCGAGAGAGGGGGACGGGGGATCGAGAAAATAAAAAAGCAAGGGTTTGGCGGTGACACCAAACCCTTGCTTTTTTCTTCCCTCTTCGTAGAGGGCCTGATTTCCGTTCTATGCGGGCTTATTTCTTTTCCGGAGAGAACACCAAGTCTAACACATCGGCACCTTTCATGAATTTCTCCGTGAACTTTTGAATGTCTTTCGGCCGGATGGATTTCAGCAGGTCTTCCATGTTTTTCGGGTCGTTCTGGTTGACGCCCGTCCTATAATAGGTGACTAACGTCGACATCCAGTAAGCATTGTGCAATTTGCTTTGTTCGGTTTCTTTCAGGGCATTTTTTACCACCTTGTCCAGTTCTTCTTCCGTCACGCCGTTTTTGAGGATGTCGTCCAGTTCCTTGTAAAGCAGCGGTTTCAGCTCGGCGGCTTTTCCTGGATCACATTCGAAAGTCATATACATCTGATAGTTGTTATAAGGCTCGCGGGCTGCGGTTCCGCTGACGCCTACGCCATAAGTTCCTCCTTGTTCCTCACGGATGGTATTGGTATATCGGTTGGTCAGGATATTGCCCAGGACGTTGATGAGGTAAGAATCTCTCAGGTCGTATTTCATGCCTTTGTTGAACATGACGACGACGGTCGACTTAGGAACTTCCATCGGGATGGCGATGTTCTTTTCCACTTTTCCTTTCGGAGCTCTTACGTTGCGGTCCACCCATTTTTCGTGGCGGTAAATCGACGGGATGGCGCCGATGTACTTCTCGGTCATGACTTTGGCCGTATCTTCATCCACGTTTCCGACGATGAAGAACGTGAAGTCGCTGGCATCGCAAATACGATCGCGGTAAACCTTTTCGATGCGGTCGAGGGTCAGTTTGTCCACGTAAGCGTCGTTGAACAGTTGTACGCGCGGACTGTAATTGGCAGAGATGGTTGAAAGCGAGTCCCGTATGATGGTTTGCGGCTGACCGGCAATCTGTTTGGCATAGATATGATTATGTTCGATGATGACCTTGTGGACCAGCGTGTCGAATCGGGGAGCCGTGAAACGGAGATACAGCATTTGCATCATCGTCTCGAAGTCCTTCGGGGTGGATTCTCCGTTGACATTCTCGTATAATCCGCCGATGGAGATGTTACATTCGGCTTTTTTGCCCGTAAGCAGTTTGCCCAAGGCGATGTTGTCATATTGGCCCAGTCCGTAGTTTGAAGCGAATATTCCGGCATTGGATGCGGCCGGAAGCATGTCGGGATCGTCATATAAGGAAGAGCCGCCGGGGCTGTAGGCCGACAGTGATACGTCGTCCTTTTCATAATCCGCCTTGCGGTAGATCACCTTGGCACCGTTGCTCAAAGTCCATTCTTCGGAACCGAGTGCGGGCAGTTTCTTGATTTTAGTGATTTTTCCGGGGGTGGGTTCTTGTTCGATGAGTTTACCGTTTACGCTATTGTCTTCATAGGCATTTACGGTTTTGTTTTCTTCTTCGGTTACGATGTCACGTGCGTCTTGTTCGGTCAGATGGGTGACTCCTTCGCTGGGTCCGGTAATTAAGATGGTCCGGTTATCCGGTTTCCACCACCGTTTGACCTGGTCGGATACTTCTTGTACCGTGATGGTAGGCAGTATCTCTTTGACAGCGTTCACGTAATCGACAATATCTATGACGGCTTCGTTATCGAGGAAGTTGCTTTGCAGCTCGTCGGCATAAGAGTCATTGGTGGTTTTATCCTTATCCTTCAGCATGGACTCGAGCGTGGTCATGAGGTTGGTTTTGGCCCGGTCTAACTCGGCTTCCGTAAATCCGTGCAGGTAGACGCGTTCATGCTCCTCCATGACGCCTTCCAAAGCTTCTTTTTCCTGATTGGGCTTGGCTGATGCGCTGATCGTGTAGGCGTAATATCCTTTGACCATATTAGAGAATTCGATGGACGCGCTTACATAAGGCGCCTGTCCGCGTCGTACCACTTCACTGATACGGTCGCTTATCATGCTGTTGTAGAACCCGATCATCAGGCTGTTTTTGATGTCCTGATAAGTGGCGTAGCCCTTACCGTCGTACGTTTTGTCACGGAACATACGGACTACTTTTACGTTGGAAGAAGTGGCTTCCTTGTCTGTGGCCAGACAGAAATAAGTATCCTCATGCGACGGGATCTCGAAGAACGGCCGTGGAGCGGGATCCTTGATGGCCGGAATGGAGCTGAAAACGTCCTTGATCTTCTTATCCATGGCTTTGATGTCGAAATCTCCTACAATCGAGATGGCTTCCAGATCCGTGCGATACCATTTATGATAGAATTCTTTGAGCGTCTCCGGTTTGAACGTGTGAATCACGTCCATGTCGCCGATGACGTCGCGCACGGCATATTGTGAGCCTTTGTAGAGCACGGGGCGCGTCTGGTTGGAGATGCGTGACGCGCTGTTGTTGCGCGTACGCCATTCTTCGGTGATGACACCGCGCTCTTCATCGATATCTTTCGGGTCGAGAGTCAAGTAATATGACCAGTCATGCAGAATGAGCAGACAGGTGTCAATGAGGCTTTCGTCCGTCATCGGTACATCGCTGATGTTGTACACCGTCTCGTTTTGCGTGGTGTATGCGTTCAGATTTCCGCAGAAAGAAATACCGTGCCGCTCCAGCGTGAAAATCAGGCTGTTGCCCGGAAAGTTTTTGCTTCCGTTAAAAGCCATGTGTTCCAGATAGTGCGCCAAACCGTCTTGGTCGTCATTTTCAAGCAACGCGCCTGCATTCCGGATAATAAAAAAGCTGGCTCGGTCCTTCGGCTCTTCGTTGTGCCTGAGATAATAAGTGATTCCGTTGGGTAATTTACCGACATATACATTGGTGTCTGTCGGCAGCTTCTTGTTCCAGTCTATGGGTTGTGCCTGACCGACAATCGCACAGCACAGGAAAAAGAAAAATAAGATTTTTTGTTTCATGTTATTGTATAGATATGATTGTTTTTGTCATTTCTGCCTTGGTTTCTGATTATCTTTGTCGCGTATCTCTACTCTGCGTATTTTTCCGCTGATGGGTTTGGGGAGTTCGTCCACGAACTCTATGACTCGCGGATATTTATTAGGTGCCGTGACTTGCTTGACATGGTTTTGCAAAGTCTTGATCAAAATTTCCTTGTCCACGTCACGGTAGTCTTTACTCAATACGATGGTCGCTTTGACCACTTGTCCGCGGATCTCGTCCGGTACGCCGGTGACGGCACATTCTACTACGGCCGGGTGGGTCATCAGGGCGCTTTCCACTTCAAACGGTCCGATGCGGTATCCGGAACTTTTGATGACATCGTCTATTCTTCCGATAAACCAATAGTAGCCGTCCTCATCTTTCCATGCCACATCGCCCGTATAATAAATATTGTCGTGCCACACTTCACGGGTCAATTCCGGATTGCGGTAGTATTCCTTAAACAGGCCGACGGGTTTTCCTTTCGTTGTGCGGATCACGATCTGCCCTTGTTCGTTGGCTGCGGCCGAGGTGCCGTCCGTCTTCAGCAAGTCGACTTCGTATTCAGGATTAGGCACGCCCATGGATCCCGGTTTGGATTGCATCCATGGGAAGGTGGCTATGGTCAGTGTGGTTCCCGTTTGTCCGAAGCCTTCCATGAGCTTGATGCCGGTCATTTGCCGGAACGTTTCATATACGGCCGGGTTCAAAGCTTCTCCGGCGATGGTGCAATATTCCAAAGAAGAAAGGTCGTATTGAGTCAGATCTTCGCGTATCAGAAAACGGAATACCGTCGGAGGAGCGCACAATGAGGTGATGCGGTAGTCTTGTATCATTCTCAAAATGTCGGCCGGATGAAACTTTTCGTGGTCATATACGAAGATCGTCGCTCCGGCTATCCACTGTCCGTACAATTTACCCCATACGGCCTTTCCCCAACCCGTATCGGCAACTGTCAGGTGGAGACTGTTTTCGTGCAAGTTGTGCCAATAACATCCGGTAGCGATGTGTCCGAGAGGATAAATGAAGTCATGGGCTACCATTTTGGGCTCTCCGGTTGTTCCCGAAGTGAAATACATCAGAGAAATGTCGTCGTTACGGTTCGGGTGTTCCGGTTTGACGAACGGCGGAGCTTGTAGTACTCCCTTTCTGAAATCTTCGAAGCCGTTCGGGACAATGGGACCTACGGATATGATTTTTTGGACGGTTGGAGACTGCGGGAGGATTTCTTTTACGTGGTTCAGGATAATGTCTTCTCCGGCACACACGATCGCCTTAATGCCTGCGGCGTTATTGCGATAAACGATGTCTTTCCCGGTTAGCCAATGAGTGGCCGGAATCGCCACGGCACCGATTTTATGCAAGGCGATGATGGAAAACCAGAATTCATATCGACGTTTCAGGATGAGCATGACCATGTCGCCATGACCGATGCCCAGCGTCTGGAAGTAAGATGCCGTCCGGTCAGTATAGTCTTTCAGCTCCCTGAATGTGAAGTCGTGATGCACTCCGTGATCGTTGGTCCAACACAAGGCTACCTTATCCGGCGCTTCTTTTGCCCAAGCGTCCACTACATCGTATCCGAAATTAAAGTTTTCGGGGACGTCCACATGGAAATTCTTGATGAAGTCCTCTTGCGATGTGAAAGTCGTTTGATTTAAAAATCTCTCCAGCATAATCTTGGTTTTGTCACTTTAATATTACTACCGCACGCAAAGGTACGAAATAATAATCTATATCGTTCTTTTCACGGAAAAAAGTAACGCAGGCAACCTTTTAGGGAAGCTCGCTTCGCCGATGATGCCCAAAAAGGAGAAAAAAGGTGTGAAAATAAACGGAAAGAAGACGGGCGGAAAATTACGTCCGCCGCAGGACTGCCGGGAACGCATTTCATTTCGGCAGGCCGGCTTCATGCGCCTACGGATCCACTCAGGCCAGATCCACGACCGTAATGCCGGCACCGCCGAACTGGACATGTTCATCCCGGAAATCTTTTACACCGGGTATCGTGTGCAGATATTGCCGGATCAATGTACGTAAGATGCCGGAGCCCGTACCGTGCAGGATACGTACGCGGGAGAGTCCCAGCAAAATAGCATCGTCAATGAAATAAGTGACGGCATTGATTGCCTCGTCGCCTCGCATTCCCCGTACGTCGATGTCTTGTTTGAAGTTGAGTTTCTTCTCATAGACTGCATACTGCGTTTGTTTGCTGACGTAGGTGGCGACCTGGTTTTGTGTTTGTGATGCGGGGAGGGCCGCACGTTCCAGACGTTCGGGATTTACGTTCGTGCGCATCATGCCGAAAGTGACAATGGCACTTTTGCCCTCTATTTCCTCGATCGTTCCCACGGAAGTTTGCCCTTTGATGCGAACGGTGTCTCCGGGTTGCAGCGGCCGGTTTTGTTTCTCTGCCTTTCGGGCAGCTTCTTTCAGGACATCCGGACGTACCTGTTGTTCCGCAGCTTTCTTTTCTTTCTTTTCGGCCCGCCTTTGCCTGCGTTCCTGTATTTGTTGTATTTTCCGGGCTATTTTGTCGGCTTCGTTCTGTTTCTCAAGCTCATCCAGTGTCTTCTTGAAGTCGTTCAATTCCTGACGGACATTCCGTGTTTTCTCTTTTTCGGCCTGTGCTTCCCGTATGGTCCGGATCGTGTTCTCTATTTTGGCGTTAGACTCCCGAAGCAGTTGTTCGGCGTCTTCTTTAGCCTTGCGCAGGATTTCTTTCCGGCTGCGTTGCAATTCCTCTATTTCGGTTTCATAACGGGCAATGGTCTTCTCCATTTCTTTTTCCTGTTGGTGGATGTTCTGACGTTTGGTTTCCCAATAGCGTTTGTCGCGTATGATGTCCTGCAAGTACTTGTCGGCATGGATATATTCTTTTCCTACGAGTTCCGATGCGTCGGCGATGACGTCTTCAGGCAATCCTATCTTACGGGCGATCTCCACGGCAAAAGAACTGCCCGGGTTCCCGATTTGGAGCTGGAACAGGGCTTGCATGTGCTGGCGGTCGTAGAGCATGGCGCCGTTTACCACTCCTTCGTGGTCTTCGGCGAAGTGTTTCAGGTTCTGATAGTGGGTCGTGATGATGCCGAACGCCTTTTTTTGATTGAAGCGCTTCAGTACGGCTTCGGCTATGGCACCGCCGATCTGGGATTCCGTACCTCCTCCGAATTCGTCGATCAGCAGCAGGCTGGTTCCTCCGCACGACTTCATCATGTTTTTCATGTTGAGCAGATGGCTGGAGTACGTACTCAGGTCGTCCTCTATGCTCTGTTCGTCGCCGATGTCTATGAAGATGCTGTTGAACAGCCCCGTGCGCGAATTTTCCCCGATGGGAACGGGAAGTCCGCATTGCAGCATATATTGTATCAAACCGACTGTTTTCAGGCACACGGACTTGCCTCCGGCATTCGGTCCGGAGATGATAAGGATGCGTCGATTGCCGCTCAGCTCGATGTCGATCGGTACGACCTTTTTGCCATGTCGTGTCAGGGACAAGGCTAGTAAAGGATGTCGTGCCAATGTCCAGTCTATCAGCGGGATGTCTTTAATCTCCGGTGTGATGGCATCGAACTGTAATGCCAAGCGGGCTTTGGCACGAATGAAATCTATGTCGGCGAGGAATTCGTAAGATTGCAGGATTTCCTGATAACAAGGACGCACTTCGGCGGTAATTTCTTGCAGTATGCGGATGATTTCCCGGCGTTCTTCCCCTTCGAGTTCGCGGATGCGGTTGTTGGCCTCCACGACCTCGGACGGTTCGATATACACCGTTCGCCCTGTGGCCGATTCGTCGTGTACGATACCTTTTATTTTCCGTTTCAACGCCGGAGCCACGGGGATCACCAACCGGCCGTCACGCAGGGTCGGGGTGACGTCTTTTTCCACCACTCCGTCTTGTTGCGCCAGTCGTAAGATGGAATTCATGGTACGCGAGATGCCGCTTTCCGTGGCCGTGAGTTCACGGCGGATGCGGAGCTGTTCGGCTGAGGCCGAGTCTTTGATTTTGCCGTATTTGTCCAGTATGCTGTCGATGCGGCGTACGAGTTGCGGAAAGACGGCTACACCTTGTGCCAGCCGCCTCAGGGCCGGATACGGTCCTGTATAGTCTTGAGCCGTGCCGTCTTCCTCTTTCGTTTCGTCCTTGTCCAAAAAGGCAACGATGCCGATGATTGTGGACAGCGAGCGTTTCAGGTCGAACAATTCGGTTTCATCAAGATAAGTGCCTTCGATGCGGATGCGGCGAATGGAAGGTCTCACATCGTAGAAATCCTGTTCGGGGAAGTCTTCTTCACCCTCCAGGATATGCAGAAATTCGCGTGTGTGCGCTTGCCGTTCGCGCAATTCACGAACGTCGGTGAGGAATTTCATTTGTTCCACGCGTTCCGTACCGAGCGGACTCAGACAGTGTCCGGCGAGTAGCGTGCGTATTTCATCGAAACCTATTTTTTGCTCAAAATTTTGCGGGTAAATCATTCTTGTGTATACTTAGCCGTTGCAAAGTTAGGAAAAATCAGCATAAAAAACGAACGTTTTTTTTTGATGGTGCTCTTTTCCGCAGGTCATCCCAATAAAACGTCCAGCACCATCATGAGGACAAAACCTATGGCGAAGCCGATCGTGCCTAAGTTGGAGTGTTTGCCCTGCGAGGCTTCGGGGATAAGCTCCTCGATGACCACGTAGATCATGGCTCCGGCGGCGAAAGACAACAGATAGGGCAGTACGGCGGTGACATAAGACGCCAGCATGAGGGTAAGCACGGCTCCGATGGGTTCCACTATGCCGCTCATCGTGCCCATGATGAAAGACCGCATGCGGCTGTTGCCTTCGCTGTGCAAGGGCATGGATATGATGGCGCCTTCGGGAAAGTTCTGAATGGCAATGCCCAAAGAGAGGACCAAAGCGCCCGCCATAGGTAAGTTGCTGCCTTGTTCCAGGGCTGCGGCCAAAGCCACTCCCACCGCCATGCCTTCCGGAATATTGTGCAGCGTGACGGCGAATACCAGCATGGCCGTGCGCGACAAATGGGTGTGAGGTCCTTCGGGAGAAGAGCTGCCTAAGTGGAGGTGAGGGGTTACCTTGTCCATGAGGAGGAGGAAAGCTATGCCGAACATGAAACCGATGACGGCGGGAAGCACGCGGCGGGCATCCGTGATTCCCGTCATTTCGATGGAGGGTATCAGGAGCGACCACACCGAAGCGGCCACCATTACGCCCGAGGCAAAGCCTAACAGGATTTTCTGTACTAAGTCTGGCATTTGTTTTTTCATCAGAAAAACGCAGGCCGCTCCTAACGTCGTGCCGGCGAAAGGTAACAATAATCCTATGATAAGTCCGTCCATATTCTGCATGATTTCGGTTTGGATCGGCTAAGATAACAGCTCTGTGGCGATTTCGCAAATAATATTCCGGCGGAAGGGTCGGGAACTCCGTTTTTTTTTCTGCGCCGAATGATTTTTCAATCTGCGGAGATTTTTTTTTCAATCTGAGGAGAAAAATTCCCGGCTCATCGCCCGCCTTTTACCCGAGAGGACAGAAACCGAAAAAGCGGCGGCGGAAATTGTTCCCGCCGCCGCTTTCACGGCTGTTCGGCATGGCTTGCCGAGGTCTTTTCAATACATGGTATAGCGTTTCATGCTGATCGTACCGCCCGAAATGGTCTTCAGGTCATTGATGTAGATGAAAGCCCTATACTTGCCGTCCTGCGTCTCCACCCAAAGTTCCCCTTGCTTTTTCATGTTGATGGCGTAGTCGGGCTTGTTGGTAAAGTCCATCGTCTGGAAGTCGACGTCGTCGATGTAAGTGCCGTTGTTTGGTTCGGAAGTCAGGTGAGAGTCTATCATGCCCCATTCTTTCCTTATTTTGGCGTCGCGGTTCACTCCGGCGGGCAGTTCGATGTCGGGCAAATACTCCGGATCGGCCGCCGGCGCAACGAAAGAGTGCCCGAAGCCGGGATTGCGGCTACTGCTGCGCCACATGTACACCAGATCGATCTTTTCCGGATGTTCGGCGGCATCGGTGGCATTGTACACGGCCATGTCCTCGATAGAGATGTAGCATTTGGCCTTGGTCAGCGCCAGGTTGCGTTTCATGTCCATGCTGGAAATCGTGTAAGGTCCCATTTCGGTATAGACGGTTTCCCCTGCGGCCGAACGTGCCGAAAAGCGGAACGTGACGGTTTTTCCCCGTGCCTCTTCCGGTATTTTATAGTAATAGCGTAGGGTTGCCGCACAGGTCTCTACGGTGAATTTCACGGTCGACACCTTGCCCTCCGTAACACAAGAGTCCCCCACAAGGACCGGCGTATCGACGCCGTTCTCGTCCGTGTGATAGGAGTTGTTCTCCAGATAAGTGCCTTCGGCACCGGCTATGCTGGCCTCCACTTGTGCCGATTCTATGCGTCCGGCTCCATAAGGGACGGCCATGGCATAAGCAAAATAGATTTCCTCGCCGACCACATTAGACCCCAATGTCCTTTTCAGGCAGTCGTTTTTCAGTATCGGTTCGGCATCGTCCTCACACGAAGCGGTAAAAGCCCCGACTATGCAGGACAACAAGAGGCAGCCGATGATTTTCTTATAAATTCTCATGTCGGATTCGTTTTATGGGTTAGTTTCACTGCCTTCCACGGTGATGTACACCGTATAGGTCTTGCGCACTTGGCGGTTGCCCGACACCACGGTATATTGATGAGGGTGGCCCAGGTCGGAAAAGTCGGTCAGTCCCGTGATCTTGGGTTCGAGCATTGCGTCGGTCACCAAAGTAAATTGAGAATAGAGGTTCTTGAGATCCGTGCCGTAGGCCACCGTGACTTTGACAGTGCACGAGTCATTGTCGATTTCGGCGTCCCCGATGCGCACCGACAGTCTGTCGGTGCCCAGCAGGTCGAAATTGCTCACATAGCAATCGGTACGGTTCGTAATCAGCAGCCCGTCTTCGTCTACGGGATTGTTCACGCAACTCCCCATCGACATCAGAGCCAGAAAGGCACATAATATGCTGAAAATATTTTTCTTCATGACATTCAATCGGTTTAAAAAGTTTATCTAAACGGTTTGTTCTGGGTCAGGTTCGGGTTTTTGTTCCGTTCCGATTCCGGGATTTGGAAGATGTAGCAGCGTTCGTAAGCCAGGTTGTTCTGGTTGACGTAGTATTCGGCCACCTGGGCTCCCCAAGTGTCGTATAGCTTGCGTCCGGTACCGCCGGGTTCGCACCACACCTTCTCGATTTCCCGCCATCTGCGGGTGTCGAAGGCACGTTGCCCTTCTCCAACGAGTTCCACGATGCGTTCCTGTTTGATGGCGTCGAAGAATTTGTCGGCCGAACTGGTCTTGTCCGCGGTCAACGGGGGCAGGTTGCCTCTGTGTCGTACGCGGTTCACCAGGTCTATGGCGTAGGCCTGCGGACCGTTCACTTTGTTGTCGGCTTCGGCATACATCAGGAAGACGTCGGCCAGCCGGATGACGGGCCAGTTGAAGTCGCCGTCGCCGCGCTCCTCGCCGGCATAGTTGCGGACGAATTTGCGGAAGACGTAACCAGAGTTTGTTCCGTCCGTATTATAAGATGTGAGGGTCTTGCCGTTGATGACAACGTCTGCGCCCCAAGTCTTGTAGATGAAAGGCACCCATCCCGTCTCTTTCTTCGACATCAGTCCCATGCAGACTTCATAGTCCCACATGATGGTGGATTTCATCCGGTAGTCACGGTTGGCATAGCTTTGCGGATTCAGTGCGGAGTTGGTCCGCGTGCGTGCGTCCGGCGTGGTGCTCGGATTCAGGGGCACCAGCGACGGGCAGTAGTCGCCCGTGACGGTGGACTGGTATTTGTCGGCCAGTTCAAATTGCGGCGATACCCAGCATTGAGAGTTCTCCACGCTACGTCCGGCGAGATCTCTCACTAAGGATTATCCTTGGTCCGTACCTTCCCCGCCGTGGTTGAAGGCCAGAATGAATTCCGGGTCGCCATTGGCCGACGGCAGGAACAGGTAATAATAGTTCGGCAGGTTCTCAGCCGAGCCCAATCCGTCGAAGTCGCCCGGTTCTCCGTTTCTGAACAGCGTCAGACCGTAGTCGTCGATTACGTGTTTGAATGCGTCGGCTGCGTCCTTGTAGGCCTGTTTCGCTTTTTCCGCACTGGGCGTGAAAGTGTCGAGCTCCGGCCATCCGTAGTCGTTCCAACTGGCCCAGTAAAGCAGGACTTTCCCGCGCAGGGCCAAGGCGGCGGGTTTGGCAAACCGTCCTTGCGTTTCGGCCTTGACCGGCAATTTATCGAAGGCATAGTCCAAATCGGAGAGAATGGAGTCCTTGATGGTCTCTATCGGAGTACGCGAGATGGAGGCTACTTCCGAATTGTCATAGACTCTCCAGTCGATATAGGGTACGTTTCCCCACCATGAAATCAGCCGGAAGTAGACCAGGGCCCGCATCAGACGGCATTCGCCGAGGATGGTTTCCAGTTGTTCTATCGTGGAGGCATCGGAATTCCGGGCTATCATCTTTTCCACGTTGTCCATCACATAGTTGATCCGGTTGACGCCTCCGTAGCAGTAGCGGTACATCTCGTCCCATCCGCCGCCGTAACCGATGGGGCGGATTTTCCACAGTCCCCGGTAGGCACGTCCGTCACGTCCGTCCGTACCGGTCTCGTCTGCCGAGAAAGAGTTTCCTCTCACGCGGACGAATTCACCCATTCCGTCCAGGTAATAGTCCCTGTCGAACAGGTGGCGTATATCGGCCACCATTCCGTTCAGGCCGTATTCCGCATCGTTTACCGTATTCCAGAAATCGGTGGCGGGAAGGTCTACCGTGGATTCCTGTTCCAACAAGTCGGAACACGAACCGGCAGACAACGCCAAAGCCGCGAGGCAACCGATATAGCTCATTTTTTTGAATATTCTTATCATGATATTTTGCCTTTATCCGTTGTTTTTAAAAAGTAAGGTTCACACCGATGGAGTAGGACTTCGTGATGGGGTACAGGTCTTGTGAGCTGGCAGCCTTTTCGGGGTCCAATCCCTTGTATCCCGTGATCGTCAGCAGGTTTTCGGCTGAGCCGTAGACTCTGAAGCTTTCCACGAAGAATTTTTTGGTCCATTTCTTGGGAAGCGTGTAACCGATCATCAGGTTCTTCATTCTGACATAGGCCATGTTTTCCAGCCAGAAGTCTGTTTCCGTCTTGTTGGTCACTGCTCCGCCCAGACGAGGCCATTCTCCGCCACGGTTTTCCCATGACCAGGGATTGTTCCATTGGTCCCAGTTGGAGGCATAGCGTGAGGCGGGGAGGTTCAGTTCCGTATATTTGTTGTTCCAGAAGTCTTTGCGTCCGGCCGATCCTTGGAACAGAACGGAGAAGTCCAGACCTTTCCATGTCATTTGCACGTTCAGACCGAAGTTTGTGGTCGGCATGTCGCGTTGGAAGTTCGTATAGGCCACTTTGTCGTTGCCGTCGATCCGGCCGTCGCCGTTGATGTCCAGACGGATGATATCGCCCGGGCTTATGCCCTGCGGGGCAGCGGCGTAGGTATCGTTCCAGGTTTGCGCCACACCTTTGTCGGGGTTGCTGTACACATAGTGGTAAGGCATGTTGATATAAACATATCCTTTGTCGAGGAATTCGCCCCACTTTTCCAGGTTGCTCCGGTTGTAGGAGAGGTTGAAGTTGACAGAATAGAAGAAGTCAGAGACATGATCTTTCCATGTGATATTGGCCTCGAATCCTCTGTTGCGCAACGTTCCGAGGTTGGCCATGGGAGCTTCGTATGCTCCGGTCAGATGGATAGACATCTGCGATTGTTGCAACATGCCCGTGGTGAGACGGTCGTAGTAATCGAATTCCGACGAAAGGCGTCCGTTGAAGAACATCAGGTCCAGACCCGCGTTGAATACACCGGTAGACTCCCAGGTCTGGTTGGGATTGAGCATCTTGGAGTAGATGAAACCTTTGGCAATGGCGCCGTCCAGCATATAGTTGTTTTGGTAGAGCACTTCCTGCTGCTGGTAAGCTCCGATTCCGCTATTGTTTCCCAATTTTCCATAAGACAAGCGGAGCTTACCGCTGGTGAGCCAGTTTTCCACGTAGGGCTTGATGAACGATTCTTCACTGAAACGCCATCCCAAGGCTGCGGAAGGGAAAAAACCGTAGCGGTGTCCTTTCTGGAACTTGGAAGAGCCGTCCACGCGGAAATTCAGTTCCAGCAGATAACGGTCGTAGCCCGTGTAGTTGATACGTCCGATGTAGGAACGCAGGCCTTCGGTCGAGGAGTTACCTGCAGTGCTTTGGGTGTGGGTAAGGGCGGCGTCGATTTCGGATAACGTCGGATAGATTCGGTCCTGACGGTAGCTCATCTGGTAGCGGTCGAACCAATATTCCTCGCTGTACACGAACATGGCGCTCAGGTCGTGATGGTCGGCGATGAGAGTCTGGTAGTTCAGCCTTACGTTCAGCAAGGTCTTGTATCCGGTACTGGTCTCGTTGGTGATGCCCGCATTTTCGTTTACGTATTCACGGATGCCGTAAGAGTTGGTCTGGAAGTTGTAAGCGCGGTTCGGTATGGGGGCTTCCTTAGAATTCATTATAATATTTCAATCCGTAGTCCACCCGTGCCACAAGGCCTTTCAGCGGTTTCCAGTCCACGTAGAGCTGGGCGTTCAGTTCTTGACGGTCCTTATGTTTCAGTTGGGGCGTGAAATAACTCAGGGGGTTGAACGCCTGCGGATCTTCTCCATAAGCCATGACTCCGCCATATACGCCCAATGTGGGGTCGTAGGGATAGATGCCGGCGATGGCCGACTGCATGTCGAGATTGCTGCTGCTGGTGAACCCGTCGTCCAGAGCATAGCGGAATTGACTCCAGTTCCCGTCGAAACGCAGTCCGGTGGTGACTTTGTCCAATACCTTATAGTCGAAGTTGAAACGCGCGTTGTAGCGTTCGTAGTCATTGTTGATCTGCAATCCCTTTTGTTTCATATAGCCCACGGATGCGAAGAAGTTGGATTTGTCGTTGCCGCCCGTGGCCGATACGTTGTAGTTTTGGATATTGCCTGTGCGCATGATGTAATCCCACCAGTCCGTGTTCGGGTAACGTTTGGAGTCGATCATGCCCAAAGCCAGCCATTGGTCTATCGTGCCGTCCTTGAAGTTCTGTTTGTCGCCGTTGGAACCCGGGTCGGTGGATGCCGAAATCTGCTGCAAGGTCAGTGCCCGCGGATAGTTCGAGATAAAGTCGTAAGAGCGGGTAGGTTTCTCCCATCCGTAAGAACCGGAGAATGTGATCTGTGCCTTTTCCTGTGTTTTGCCCGATTTGGTCTTGATGAGGATGACACCGTTGGCTGCACGAGAACCGTATACAGAAGCTGCGGTGGCATCTTTCAATACGGAAATGCTTTCAATATCATTGATGTTGATGCGATTGATGTCTCCGTCGGGCATGTCGTCTATGACGATCAGCGGCTCGGCATTATTGATGGTACCCATACCGCGGATCAGGAGAGAGGCTGAATTATTGCCCGCCATACCGGAGGACTGGTTGACCGAAAGGCCCGGCATCAATCCGGAGAGGCCCGATGATACGTTGGCTACGGAACGTCCGGCGATGGCCTCATCCACGGTGATGGCAGATACTGCGCCCGTCAGGTCGACTTTACGCTGACTGCCGTATCCGACGACAACGACTTCGTCCATGTCCAACGCTTCCTCTTCAAGGGTCACATCGAGTGTTTGCCGTTTGCCCACCGTAATATCTTGGGATTTGAATCCTAAGAAAGAAAAAGAAAGTATTGTTTTATCGTCCTCGACCTGGATGCTGTATTTGCCGTCAATGTCGGATATGGTTCCTTTCGAGGTGTTTTTAATCGTTATTCTCACACCGGGTAGAGGGGATGCGTTCGCGTCTACCACTGTTCCTGTCACCTTGCGCGTCTGTGCCATGACGGCTGGGATCACTAACGAGATGAAGAATAGGATGCCTATGGCACGTTTTTCATATATTCGTTTCTTTGACATCATATTTCCATTATTTATGGTATTAGATTATTAATTCATTATTTTACCCACATATTGTAGCTCCGGAA
>JAJPYK010000226.1 GCA_021205005.1 Paraprevotella sp.
TTGGCCGATCTGTCCATCCGCAGAACGGATATTTTTTCTGCGGAGATTTTTTTCTCAATCTGCGCCGATTGATCGCTCAACGTGCGGAGAAAAATTTCCGTATGTGCAAAGAGCAAAAAAACACAGGAAAAAAACGGCACGGAATATCCGCCGTACAACTGCGGCATTTTTCCGCACATCCTACCCGAAAACAAGTCGTACACCCGGAAAACCGAAAGGGAATGAACGCCCTTACGGAACAAGATTCGAAAAAAAGACTTATCTTTGCAACGCTTATTATAAATAATGTGTAATCTAAAATAATCATACGTATGGAATTCAATAAAATCACAGCAGCAGAAGCCGCAACTTTCATCGAAAACGGAGATACCGTAGGTCTGAGCGGGTTCACCCCCTCTGGCGTACCTAAAAGCGTACCGGCCGAAATTGCCCGGAAAGCAGAAAAAGAACATGACGCAGGAAAAGAGTTCAAAATCAACATCTTCACCGGAGCCTCCACAGGGCAAAGCTGTGACGGCATGCTGTCTAACGCCCATGCCATTAAATTCCGTGCGCCTTATACGACCAACAAGGACTTCCGCACCCACGTCAACAACAACGAGATTTCCTATTCCGACCTCAACCTGTCCAACATGGCCACGCAAATCCGCCAAGGATATCTGGGGAAAGTAGACTGGGCCATCATCGAGGCCTGCGAAATCGAACAGAAGGGCGACAAGGCACGCATCTATCTGACGGCTGCCGGCGGTCTCAGTCCGACCATCTGCCGATTGGCCCGCAAAGGCATCCTCATTGAGCTGAATGCCTTCCATAGCAAACAGTGCATGGGCATCCACGACGTCTACGAAATAGAGGACCATCCCCACCGCACGCCGATCATGATCCTGAAAGCCATCGACCGCATAGGCAAACCGTATGTGGAAGTGGACGCCGACCGCATCAAGGGCGTCATCGAATGCAATATCCCGGACGAGGCCCGTTCTTTCAAGGCCCCCGATGAAATCACGACCAGAATCGGCAACAACGTGGCCGACTTCTTGCTGTCGAACCTGCAAAGCGGCAAGATTCCGCCTTCGTTCCTCAATCTACAGAGCGGAGTGGGCAGCGGAGCCAACGCCGTATTGGGAGCATTGGGCCGCTGTCCCGACGTGCCCAACTTCAGCATCTATACCGAAGTGCTTCAGGACGCTCCCGTGCAACTGATGCGCGAAGGCCGCGTGCTGTCGGCATCGGCTTGCTCGCTCACGGTGACGAACGAGTGCCTGAAAGGTATCTATGAGGATATGGACTTCTTCAAGGATAAACTCGTGCTCCGCCCGTCGGAAATTTCAAACAGTCCGGAAGTCATCGCCCGCATCGGCGTATGCTCGCTCAACACCGCCATCGAAGCGGACATCTACGGACACGTAAACTCCACCAAGATCTGCGGCACGAAGATGATGAACGGCATAGGCGGTTCGGCCGACTTCACCAACAACGCCTACCTGAGCATCTTCACCTGCGGCTCCACCACCAAAGGCGGAGCCATCAGCAGCATCGTGCCGTTCTGTTCGCACATCGACCACACCAGCCAGTTCGTGGATGCCGTGATTACGGAATACGGCGTGGCCGACCTGCGCGGCAAATGCTCGATGGAAAAAGCGGCCGAACTCATCAAGGTGGCCCACCCCGACTACCGCCCTCTGTTGCTCGACTACATGAATCTGGCTTCCAAGACCGGCGGACATACGCACCACTGTCTGTCTGCCGCTTTCGCCATGCACGACACCTATCTGCGCAAAGGGGATATGCGCCTGACAGACTGGTCCGAGTACGTCAAATAATTCCGATACGACATGAAGCGAATCTCCTATATATATGCCGCCCTCTCGCTATGCTGTGCGACTTCATTCGCCCAGCAGGCTCTCACTCCTGAAGTGCTGAAAACATTGGCGGACAGCTATCAAGACAGCGGGGCGGACAAAGCGATCCGTAATGCCGTAAATGCCAATCCCATCAAGAAACTGACCGAAAACAATGACCGCACGACCGCTCCCGATACCTGGTTCAGCAATCAGGTGAACAGTTCCGGCATCACGGACCAAAAGAAAAGCGGACGCTGTTGGCTCTTCACTGGAACCAACATACTCCGCGCGAAAGTCATGGCCCGCACGGGCATGAAGGATTTCTACCTCTCCACGGTCTATGACTTCTTTTACGACCAGCTCGAAAAGAGCAACCTCTTCCTCCAAAGTGTCATCGATACGCGCAAAAGTCCTATTGACGATAAAACGGTGGAATGGCTGTTCCGCAACCCGCTGAGCGACGGCGGACAATTCACCGGCATATCCGACCTCATCGGCAAGTACGGAGTCGTACCCAAAGAAGTCATGGCGGAAACTTACAGCAGCGACAATACCCCAGAGTTCTCCAAACTGTTGATCAGTAAACTCCGCGAAGACGGCATACTCCTGCGTGAGGCAGCCGAAAAGGGGACCTCCGAGAAAGAGCTGGAAAAACAGAAAGTAGACATGATGAAAACGGTCTACCGCATGCTGGTGTACGCCTACGGCGAACCCACCACCTCTTTTATATGGGCGCCCAAGGTCAACGGCAAATACACCGAGAAGCCCAAGACCTACACGCCTCAAAGCTTTTATCGGGAAGTGTGCGGAGGAGAAGATATGAATGCCAACTATGTCATGCTGATGAATGACCCTTCGCTACCGTTCAACCAGGTGTATGAGATAGATTATGACCGCCATACTTACGCCGGCCACACCTGGTTATACATCAACCTGCCCTCGGAGGACATCAAAGACAT
>JAJPYK010000243.1 GCA_021205005.1 Paraprevotella sp.
CGATTATTCCAACGGGCCTACCCGTGATGTGGATGAATATAACCGCAGAAGCCAATGGACCGACGGCATAACCGACGAGGATTCCATAGGAAACGCAGCGAACGACTCTACGGATGCGGAGTCGTCCGACGAAAACGGAGACTATTCTTATACCAAACGCATACTTCGTTTCAATGCCCCTACCATAGGGCTGTTGGTAAGCAGCCCGTTGTATTGGGACTTGTGTTACGGGCCTAATTCCATTTATTGGGATGTCTATGATGACGGTGTATATGCTTATGCGTATCCGAGCACATGGAACAGTCTGTATTGGGGACCATACTTCTCTTACGGATGGGGATGGGGCGGCCCATGGTACGGCGGTTGGTATAGCCCATGGTATTACGGGTCGTATTGGCATCATCCCCATTGGGGATATCCGGGCCCCATCGGTCCGTCACGTCCGGTAAGACGTCCGAGCCTGCTTTATAGGGAAAACAGCACGTTGGCGCGTGGCACGAACTCGCGGCAATACGGAAGAACGACTTTAGGGCGTCGTATAAGCGATCGTTTGAATAGCAACACGACGCAACGCCGTTCATGGAACGACCGTACTTACACCCCGCAAAGCTCTTCGACAAACAACCGGCAACCCATGGTGCGTTCCAACAGCATGCCCTCGCGCAGCTCATCGTATACTCCCTCTACGTCACGGGGTACATTCAGTCCGTCTTTCAGTATGCCCAGCCGTTCCGGAGGTTTCTCTCCTTCGCGTGGCGGTGGAATGCCGAGAGGAGGGAGACGATAAACGCAAAGTAACCATCTAAAAAACAAACAACGATGAAACTGAAGACTCTTATGTTCGTAACAGCTTGGACAGCCGCCCAAGCCGTTGCGGCGCAAACGCCTTATACAAATGAAAATTTTATGCCGACAGATTTGATCGGAACAGCGCGTTATGTAGGGATGGGTGGCGCATTAGGAGCTTTGGGCGCAGACATGTCGGCCGTTTCGTCCAACCCTGCCGCACTCGGATTGTACCGTAAAAGCGACGCCTCGCTCTCGTTTAGCGTTTTGACACAGAAAGACCAGCCTGATTTGAAAGCAGACAAGACACACATGTCGTTCGATCAAATGGGGTTTGTCGTGAGTGTGCCTATCATGGGCAAAAGCGTGAAATATGTCAACTTCGGTGCGAATTTCCAGAAACGTGCGAACTTCAACTATGCGTTCATTGCCGACAATCCGAATATAAACGGTTTGTCGCAAACCCAACAGATGGCTGATATTCTGAACAATACCACATATTCCACTCCGTTGGCCGATTTAATGTACAACGCATATGTGTTGAATCCGATATATAATCGGGATGATCAGGGACAGTTGATATTGGATGAAAAAGGGAATCCTACCTACGATAAATATAAGGCACTGCAAGCCGATCAGAATCAATATGACCGTGTTACGGAAGGCGGCATTTCCGGATATGACTTCAATGTGTCTACAAACATTAAAGACCGCGTATATTTAGGTTTCACATTGGGCGTAAATGATGTGGACTATTACAGCTACACCACTTATCGTGAATTCGGCACGCTTACAAATACAGACGGATCCCAGCTTTCGGGACAGGAATATTATTCCTTATATAATACGCAGCATGTGAGCGGCTACGGAGTGAATGTCAAGTTAGGCTCCATCATTCGTCCGATAGAAAATTCGCCTTTCCGTATCGGTATAGCTGTAGAAACACCTACTTTCTACCATTTGGAATCTTATTCGGATTACAGTATTGAATCGCCCATGTATGAGGATCAAAACTATGATGTACAGTATGGCGACAAATTCAATACTTATATGCCGGACAAAGATTTAGCCAACTTGCACATGAAGATTACCACGCCGTGGAAAGCGCGTATTTCTTTGGGACACACTATCGGCAAGTATTTGGCCATTGGTGCCGAATATGAATATGCCAACTATTCCAAGACCAAACAGGGTTATGAGGATTGGGCTTATGATGACTGGGGATACGGCTACAGTAACGGAGGTACGAAAGATCCCAGCATGAATGCGATAAACAAAGCTACCTTGAAAGGTGTGCACTCTTTTAAATTCGGTTTTGAATTGAACTTGACGGATCAAATAGCATTCCGTGCCGGATACAATTATTATTCAAGTATGTTCAATAAGGACGCGACATTGGATCAAACTGGTCCTTCGCCGGCTTTCGGTTACCAGACCACTACGGACTATATGAATAAAGGTGATGTGAATATATTCACGTTGGGCTTAGGTTACCGCGGTCGTCATTTCTATGCAGACATGGCTTATAAGTTCCGTCGTCAATCAGGTGACTTCTATGCTTTCGACGATACTTATATAGCAACGGAGTCAACCGGACGTCTCTCGCCCATAGATGTGCACTTGAATACTCATCAAGTTTTTTTCACCGTGGGCTATAAGTTCTGAGGACGCAAACGAAGAAGATAGTGAAAAATTACAGAAAAGGTTTTGAATCTTAATTTTTATCACTATCTTTGCACCGTCAAAAGGCTGGGGTATTAGCTCATCTGGCTAGAGCGTTTGACTGGCAGTCAAAAGGTGGCAGGTTCGAGTCCTGTATACTCCACTGATTATCTCAACGTATTGAAAGAAAAAGAACCGCAGAACTTCCTGAATTTGTTCTTAAGCGGTTCTTTTTTTCTTTTCTCCACAGAATCGTATTTTGCGCCTTACCCGATATTTATTCGGTGTAGCTTTTGGGTAGTGTTTCACCTAGTGTGTCTGATCGAAGGCCCCCAAGCCTGTAGAC
>JAJPYK010000197.1 GCA_021205005.1 Paraprevotella sp.
GTGATTTCCCAGATCGGTTATGCTTTGGGCTTGTGTTTTATTATCCCGATGGGGGATCTCTATTCCCGCCAGCGCATTATTATGATCAATATGATCACGGCTGCCGTGATGTCTTTGATCATCGCTACGTCAAATTCGATCTGGCTATTGTGGGGGGCTTCTCTTATATTGGGAGCTTGTACGGTGATTCCGCAATTCTTTGTGCCCGTAGCCGGGCAATATTCCCGTCCCGAAAATAAGGCCCGCAATATCGGTTTTGTGCTAAGCGGGATGTTGACAGGTATTTTGGCCTCACGTGTCATCAGTGGTTTCATTGGTGAATGGTTAGGTTGGCGGTCCATGTTCTTCATAGCCGTGGGGATTATGGTTATTTGTCTTTCTTGGATTTTGGCCATGATGCCGAGGATGAAGAAAAACTTCAGCGGCACTTATCCTCAACTGATGTGCAGTGTGTGGCATATCGTAAGGTCACATCCTCGCATCCGTCTCAATTCCATCCGTTCGGCTTTCGGTTTCGGGTCGATGTTGGCCATTTGGTCGTGTCTGGCTTTTCATCTTTCCGGCGCGCCTTTCCATGCCGGTTCCGATATGGTCGGTGTATTGGGAGCTTGCGGTATAGCGGGAGCGCTGGCCGCGAGCAGCTTAGGAAAGTATGTACCTCGGTATGGCGTATTTCGTTTCAGTTGTGTCGGCGCCCTGTTGCAAATCACGTCATGGATAGTGGCTTGCTGTATGGGAGATACTTATATAGGTCTGATTGTGGCCATTATTTTAAATGATATCGGTTTGCAATGCCAGCAACTCAGTAACCAAAGCGATTGCATACAAGAAATACCGACTGCGGCCAATCGTGTGAATACCATTTTCATGACGTGCTATTTCATCGGAGGTTCTTTAGGAACATTCTCGGCCGGAATCGGTTGGGAAGTGGACGGCTGGAGAGGAGTCTGCCTGGTCGGGATTGCGTTTGCTTTGATATCCCTTTCCATTACGTTGGCAACGAAGAAAAAGAATGTATTTGCCGTGAAAAGTTGTAAAAGCCATTAAAAAGTTTTATATATGTATGTCCCATTTTGAATCGCTTAAACTGATAAATGGATATGAGCAAAATACTGATCGTGGACGATGAAGCACAAATCCGGAGCTTACTGGCTCGCATGATGGAATTGGAGGGCTATGAAGTCTGCCAGGCCGGTGATTGCAAAGTTGCGTTGAAGCAATTGGATATCCAAAAGCCGGATGTGGTCTTATGCGATGTTTTCCTTCCCGACGGGAACGGGGTCGATTTGGTGTCCGAGATGAAGAAAGTGGCTCCTCAGGTGGAGATCATTCTTCTGACGGCCCGCGGGAATATTCCCGACGGGGTGCAGGCCATCAAAAACGGGGCATTCGACTATATCACCAAAGGAGACGATAATAATAAGATTATTCCTCTGGTGAATCGTGCCGTGGAGAAGGTTCGTATGAATGTGCGTTTGGAAAACTTGGAAAGGAAGGTGGGGCATACATATTCTTTCGATTCCATTATTGGGGTATCTAAGGTACTGAAAGATGCGGTCGCACTGGCTCGGAAAGTGTCGGGTACGGACGTTTCCGTGTTGTTGACTGGAGAAACAGGGACCGGTAAGGAGGTCTTCGCCCAAGCTATTCATTATAATAGTAAGCGCGCCAAACATGATTTCGTGGCCGTGAACTGCTCTTCGTTCAGCAAGGATTTGTTGGAAAGCGAGATGTTCGGCCATAAAGCCGGAGCGTTTACCGGGGCGTTGAAAGATAAAAAAGGGCTGTTTGAAGAGGCAGACCACAGCACTATATTTTTGGATGAAATAGGAGAGATGGCTTTTGAGTTGCAGGCGAAGTTGTTGCGTATCCTCGAAACCGGAGAATATATCAAGATCGGAGATACAAAGCCTACGCGTGTGAATGTTCGCATCATTGCGGCTACCAATCGCAATCTGCCTGAAGATATTGCGAAGGGAAACTTCCGTGAAGACTTGTTCTACCGTCTGAGCGTGTTCCAGATACATCTGCCGTCTTTGCGTGAGAGGGGAGGGGATATCCGTTTGTTGGCCAAATCCTTCGTGAAAAACATTTCCTTGCAATTGTCTCGCCAGATTACTGAAATATCACCTGATTTTCTTGCTACATTGGAACAGTTGCCTTGGAAGGGGAATATCCGGGAATTGCGCAACGTGATCGAGCGCAGTCTTATTGTATGCGAAGGTGATCGCTTGGAGGTATGCGATTTACCTCTTGATATTCAGAATGCTTGCTATGAAAGGTTGAACGATGATGCGACTCCGGGGGGGCTGGAGCTTGCTTCAATGGAGCGGCGTCACATTGCTCGTGTATTGGGATATACCAAGGGGAATAAGACCGAGGCGGCACGATTGTTGAAGATAGGGCTGACCACATTATATCGTAAAATAGAGGAGTATCACATATGAGTAGTTTATGTTGTTTCCCGCAGATAGAACGCGGGCCGTGTCAAGGCGGTGGTATAGGACATAAGTTTGCTCGGCGTATTCGACGCTTATCAAAACAGGTCGCACCCTTTCAAAATGAAATGGTGCGGCCTGTTGCCGTTTTAAATATAGGATGATACATCTGTTTATGAATGAGCGAGATATGAGAACTTCTCTTGTTTTGGCATACATTTGGCATATAAGAATAGAGAAAAGGAAATAGTAACATTTAAAAAAGAAAAGAACATGGGAACAACAATTTCATTTATTATTTGCCTCTTGAGCGGCTTAGTCG
>JAJPYK010000208.1 GCA_021205005.1 Paraprevotella sp.
GTCTATACCCATAAAGTAAAACTATTATATTTGGTCTTTTCCAAAATTTCCTTAAATAGAAATACACGATGATGAATGGTTTTTCTGTCATCATGCCTACCTACAACCAGGCATATTTTATCCGAAGAGCCGTAATGAGCCTGATAAGACAGTCCTACCCGCACTGGGAACTGATTATCGTAAATGACGGTTCAACCGACCATACGGACAGAATAGTCAGAAACCTGCCGCAGGATGAAAGGATAAAATATCTGTACTATCCAGACAATCGCGGAATGGGCTATGCCCTGAACAAGGGCTTGGATGCTGCGCAGTATGGACATATCGCCTATCTTCCGTCGGATGACTTTTTTTATGCCGACCACCTGAAAGACCTGAAAGAGGCTTTCGATACCGACGAACGGGTGATATTGGCTTACTCAGGGGGGAACTTCGACGATACGGATGCTTATGCACCTAGAGACTACACGGACTCACTGACCATAATGACCGACCATTCCCTGCAATTGGTACAGACCGCCCACCGCAAAACAGCAGACCTATGGACAGAACGTCAGGAGTTGGTGACCTCAGACCTCTTTGTCATGTTTTGGCACAGATTAACCGGACAAGGCATATTCATGCCAACCTTACGCATCACGGCAAAATGGACCAACCACCCCTGGCAACGGCATAAAATATGCGGAGAAGACTTCGGAGGCAATTTATATAGATATAAAGACTACTATCAGATCAAAGAACCGATAAGGATACGCATGAACCGTTACCGGATTTTGGACGAAAACGAGACGTACAGTCCCGTGGCCCAGTCCGTCCCCGGGAAACCGCTTATGAAGATCCTGATCATCGGAGTATTGAATTACCATCCGGAACGCTTTTGTGCATGGGAAGAAGCCGGTTGCCAACTGTATGGTTATTGGTATCCCACCCCGTCCATGGCTCATGAAAGTATAGGTCCTTTTCCGTTCGGACACATAGAAACCATTCCCCATGGGAAGGACTGGACGGAACGAGTAAGGGAAATTCGTCCGGATTTGATTTATCTGTGTTTTTGCTGTTCTTCATTGGAATTCGTATATGACAGCATAATGGAACTGAGAAAAGCTCGCATACATACACCTTTTATATGGCATCTGAAGGAAGGACCTCAACTTTGCATGCGTTTCGGCACCTGGCCGAAACTGATGGAACTTTATGAGTTGTCTGCCGGCAATATTATCACGAACGAACAAAGGAATGGTATGACTTATTCCTGACGACAGACAAGCCCTATCTGATTTTGGACCAAGAGATGCCCAAAAAGGAATATTTCAAGATGCCCTTCTCTCCCAAACTTTCAGACTCGGACGGAGAAATACATACGGTGGTCATCGGGCGGAATGATCGGGCTTTCCGTCGAAGACATACACCGGCTGGCTGCATACCGCATCCATGTACATTTGTATTCTGCAAGTTACTACAAACAGAAGAATAAGGGCAATGACCTGTATGGCAAGGTTGCACCAGGATATTTCCAGGTTCACGCCTACTGCCCCGAAGAGAAATGGGTGGAAGAATTCTCACGTTATGACGCCGGTTGGCTACATGCCAGTCATAGCCGAAATGAAAGTGACCAATTCCGCATGATGTGGGACGATTTAAATATCCCCGCAAGGATAGGCACATTAGCTGCTGCCGGCCTTCCCATGATACAACGGCGAAATGCAGGACATATCGTGGCATCAAAAGAGTTGTCGGAATATTACGGAACAGGCATTTATTTTGACTCCATCAGCGATTTGTCCGCGCAGCTATACGACAAAGACTTCATAGACAAATTAAAAGGAAATATACAGGAGCATCGTATGGATTTTACGATGGACGCCCATGTACCTGAACTAATCCGTTTCTTTCAATCCATTAATAATGATAGCAATGGACGTACGTGAAAAGATATTATGGCAGATTGCCAACACTGTAATGGTAAACCATCAGTTTATAGACACGCCCGATTTTTGTGCCGAACAGGCACAGGCAGCCCTTTTCTTGTTTCAGGTTTCCTTGAGGTTAGATGCGGATATTTATCGCGATTTTGCACTACGGAATTTCGAAAGATGTGTATCCCGACTTTCTCAGATGTCCCAAAAAGTAGTCGGAGCCGGGTGGCCCGTCTGCCGGATTCTAAACGAAGAATGGATGTCCGGAAACATCGATGAGATTCTTCAGGACGTGGACCGAAAAATTATTCCTGCACTCAGCCGGAATTTTGATTTTGGAGACGAGGTAAAAGGTAGTTTTATCCTGCCTCATTTTTATTTGCTGGAACGATATAGAAAAGACAATAATGATGGGATGGCCCGGACCGACATACTCCAAAACCTTAAAAAAACATAGACCACCGCATGGAAAAGGGGGGACTTTTCTCAGACTCCTGCAAAGAATCCATTGACCGTTTTCTCCTACGGGCAGGAGAAAGAACAATTTTGGCCGACAGTTATCCGGAAATTCTGTATTCCTCATCCCCGAAAGAAGCCTGCGCACAGGCATGGAGAACATTAATTTACGGGCAACGCCTCGTCTGGACATTCAGCGACGAAGAACTGGAGGACTATATCGACCGACGTCTGGCCGACTTCGACGCTCTGGAAGACTTAAATCTACAAGGATTATTAGGTATCGGATTGATTTTATAAAAGAAATGAGGTTGTGTCAAAACGTTGGCACAACCTTTTTTATGCGCAAAGCCCAGAC
>JAJPYK010000273.1 GCA_021205005.1 Paraprevotella sp.
ATAAAATATCATATCATTGGGCGAAAGGTTGAAGAACACCATGGTTAAAGCCAGCGGGGAAAAAAGTATTCCTTCGGCCGATATGAGGAACGAATAGGATTTGATCCATCTTCGTCGTGCTTTGCTGTCAAAATAGATCCAATTGACGAACCGGTAAGAAAGTTGTTTGAATCCCAGATAAAGCCAGCAGATCAGAATGTAGATGGCCAGGAGAATGTGGGACGATATGGGGGTCATGAACAGGTCGCGTGTGTCTTGCGTATAGTCGAAGAAAAACAAGCTGAGGAGGAGTCCGGTCTGCATGTGGAGGTAGACGGCGTGGCGCATTTCCTGTCCTGTCTCCCATGTGAAAAGGTTTTCTTTGTCTTCTCGGTTGAGGAGAAAGTTCTGCAACTGTACTTTTATGAACTTCTTGCTGTTGCCCAATATGGTGGCGGCAATCAGAAAGCAGCAGATCAAAATGCCGGTGACCCAATCGTCGTTACGTAATTCATAAGAGACCGGTTCGGCTGCCAAGCCTGTGGCATGGTATTGAAGTTCGGTCCGGTAGTAAGGGGTGGACCGGAAGAAACTTTCATCGTAGTCGATGAGCGAAGCGCCTTGCGACACATCGGCCGACGGGATGTGCCATCCGGGAAGATTCAGTGTGTCCGGACGTTCGGAACGCATCTTTTCCCGTACGGGTAAATGGGCCTGTACGGCAGAATCCTGTTGGGCCGGAGTGGCTTCTTCCGGCAGACTTTCTATGATACGTTTCACACTGAAGATGTTCCGTACGGGGCTACGGGGAATTTCTTCTGCTCTCGGAGCGATTTGAATTGAATCTGTCACTGTCACAAGGCTGCAAACTTACGGATATTTTTGTCCCATGCGGGAGTAGAATAAATCAAGTCGATGGCTTCGGTCGGTGTGGAAGCCACTTTCCAGATATCTAAATGGATCGGGCGCATGAAATGCTCCCGAACGGCGTGAGTGAGCATGTTTAACAACGAGTCGTAATATCCGTCGGTATTCAATACCACGATGGGATTTAAATATAAGCCGAGTTGTTTCCATGTGATGATTTCAAGCAATTCTTCCATCGTGCCGCATCCGCCCGGCAAGGCAATGACGCCGTCGGAGAGACGGGCCATTGTCTGCTTGCGGGTGTGCATGTCTTCGGTTACGATCAGTTCGCTCAGTGCGGGATGATGCCATCCTTGATCCACCATGAAACGAGGAATGACTCCGGTCACCTGACCGCCGGCGGATAGGCAGGAGTCGGCACAAGTCCTCATCAAGCCGCAACCTCCGGCCCCGTTGATCAGACGGATCAGTTTACGGGCAAGGAGTTCGCCCAGCTCATGGGCAGCCTGAACGTAAACATCTGCCGCTTGAGCGCTCGAGGCTGAATATACGCAGACGGATCGGACGTTGTTCATTTTATAAACCGAAAGCTTTTTTGATAGGATCCACATAATCTAATTTCTCCCACGTAAAAAGCTCCACTTCCATGGTTTTCGTGGGCATATAGCGACTGTGGAACTCTTTGGTTATCGTTCGGGGTTGGCGTCCCATATGGCCGTAGGCAGCGGTTTCCTCGTAGATGGGATTCCGTAGTTTCAGGCGATCCTCGATGGCTCTGGGGCGTAAATCGAACATTTCCTTTATTTTCTGTGCAATTTCACCGTCGCTCAGGTTTACGCGGCTGCGTCCGTAGGTGTCTACATAGATGTTGACGGGCTGGGCCACACCGATGGCATAGCTGATTTGTACCAGCATTTCGTCGGCTACACCGGCTGCCACCATGTTCTTGGCGATGTGGCGTGCGGCGTAAGCTGCCGAGCGGTCCACTTTCGACGGGTCTTTTCCGGAAAAGGCACCTCCTCCGTGCGCTCCCTTTCCGCCGTATGTATCTACGATGATTTTCCGACCGGTCAGACCGGTATCGCCGTGAGGGCCTCCGATGACGAATTTACCGGTGGGATTGACGTGGTAAGTGATGTGGTTGTCGAACAGTTTGAGGATGTCGGGATTATGTATCTCTGCGATTACGCGGGGCATCAGAATCCGGATGACGTCCTGACGTATTTGGTCCAACATCCGTTGATCGGCTTCAGCCTGATTGCCATCGGTCGGCCGGATGAAATCATCGTGTTGGGTAGAGACGACGATGGTATCCACCCGCACGGGTTTGCCGTTGTCATCATATTCGATGGTGACTTGACTTTTGGCATCGGGGCGCAAATATGTCATCACTTTACCTTCACGCCGGATTTCGGCCAGAACATAGAGGATTTTATGACTGAGATCGAGGGATAACGGCATGTAGTTCTCCGTTTCGTTGGTGGCATAACCGAACATCATGCCTTGGTCTCCCGCCCCCTGATCCATCGGATCTTGACGCTCAACGCCGCGGTTGATGTCGGGACTTTGTTCGTGAATGGCCGAAAAGACGCCGCAGCTTTCGGCCTCGAATTTATATTCGGCTTTGGTGTAACCGATCCGCCGGATGGTACGTCTGGCAATTTCTTGCAGGTCGACGTAAGCCTCGGACTTTACTTCGCCGGCCAAGACGACTTGTCCGGTCGTGACTAATGTTTCGCAAGCGACTTTCGACTGACTGTCGAATGCCAGTAATTCATCTAAGATGGCGTCGGAAATTTGATCCGCCACTTTGTCGGGATGTCCTTCAGATACGGACTCGGAAGTAAATAAGTAACCCATTTCTACGTAGTTAAAAAT
>JAJPYK010000185.1 GCA_021205005.1 Paraprevotella sp.
AGTATGTCTTCTTCTTTTACCTCTCCGGCTGAAAATTCGGCCGAGAACGGGGAGGACGGGGAGAGGCTGATGAATTTGTCGAACAATGTACAGCCGTGTGCAACGTCTCTCACCTGGACATGCAAATTCTCATTCAGGCCTGTGGCGTATAAGGTCACCCTTCCCCGGCCCTCCCGAAGCTCTATGTTCAGCAGAATATCTTTCGTGGCGTTCTTCACATACCCCACTTCGGCATACGGCATGAAATATTGTTTCCACGATTTCTCCTCATAAGGTTGTAACCAGGAGAAGTCCGGTTGATTGTCTGTGTACATCCCGGTCATCAGTTCGATATAAGGTCCGTCTTCGTCCGTCAGATTGCGATCCCAGGCCTGACCGAAATCTCCGTTGCCCCAGGTCCATTGTTTCTTACCCGGCGACACATGATGGTCGGCCACATGGAGCAATCCTCCCTGTACGTCTTCTTCATATCCTCCTACGAAGTCATACTGCGAACGGATCGCCATATACGAAGTGGGCACCGGAATGTTCTTGTACTTAGATATGTCTACACCGGCGGAATAGTCTTGTTTGTAGTAGATTCCGGTAGCTATCGGGAAAGAAGACACGTCACGTTTCCCATGATCGAAAACGGCATGCACGTCGGGCGGGAATACGGAATGATAGCGATCGTTCACCACTACGGCAGGATTGGCCCACCAAAGGAAGGTCTGGGGAAATGCCGTACGGTTGTACAATTTGACATTGATCTCGATGTAAGCCTTGCCCGGATAGAGAGTGAAGCCCTGCATGCCTTTGGTACGAAACATGCGCTCCACTTCGTTGCACCAGATCGTCTTGCTGCCATCGGCGTGTTCCTCTATGGAAAATTCGGTAGGAAGGAAGGTGGACGGACGATGGTGCTGAGGCCAGTTGAACTCTATGCCGCCGGAGATCCACGGACCGGTCAGACCGACCAGGGCCGGCTTCACCACTTGGTTGTAGTATACGAAGTGACGGCGTTTCACTTTGTCGTAGGCCATATGTATGCGTCCGCCCAATTCCGGCAGGATCATCACCTTGATGTATTCGTTTTCGATAAACAATGCGTGATAGGACTTGTCTGTTTTGACATCCGATATTTTCTCTACGACAGGATAAGGATATACGGAACCGCAACTGCCTTGATACACCCGCTTTTCCAGGAAGATGGGATTCTTTTCTTCTTTCCCGATTTCGTAAGTCGGAAGAAGTACGTCTTCTTCCCAGGCTCGTACCTCGGAGGTATGGACTGTACTTTGAATCAAATATGAGGTTATTTTTTCCATAACATGATTTGGAGGTTATTTGATAAGTTCTTGTTCGATTTCTTCCAGGCTTTTCCCCTTGGTCTCAGGCAGACGATACCACACGAATATGCCTCCGCACAGACAGATGATGCCATAGAGCCAGAATGTTCCGGCAGCTCCCAAACCGGTGTTCAGCATGGGAAAGGTGTAAGTCAGGATAAAACAGGCCGACCATAAGGCAAAGGTGCAAATCGACATGGGCACGCCTCGTCTGCGATTGGGGAAAATTTCAGAGATGATGACCCACATGGTCGTAGCCAATGTCATGGCATAGCAGGCGATGGCGGCTACCACGATGACGAGCAATAGGACGCCGCTGATATGGAACCAATAGGCCGCTCCCATGAAAGCATAGATCAGCGTAAGGCCGAACGTTCCGAAAAGAGTTAGAGTCTTGCGTCCCCAACGGTCCATCATGCACATGGCCAGAATGGTGAAAATGACATTCGTGACACCGGTCACGACAATGTTCATCAGCACGTCGGATACGCCATAGCCCGCAGACATGAAGATTTCCTGTGCATAATTGAAAATCACATTGATGCCGCACCATTGTTGCAATACAGCCATGACAATGCCGATACACAGAATCCGGCGCATGGACGGGTGGAGCAATTGTTTGAAACCGCCTTTGGGCATTTTATGGTTTGACGTCGTTTCGATAACGGCCAGTTCCTTACGGGCATGAGCCTCTCCGCCGATTTTCGTAAAGATTCGCAGAGCGTCATCCCTACGTCCCGAAGAAGCCAGCCAACGCGGGCTTTCCGGAAAAATGAAACTAAAGGCAAAAAACAGCGCGGCCGGTATCGTCATGGCCCAAAACATCCATCTCCAACCGGTTTGTCCGTTCCACGAAAGGCAAATCATCTCGGACGTTGCGTCCGAGGCCACAGGTTCTGCCAGTTGCCAGTTCACGATTTGGGCGCAAAGGATACCTAAAACCACGGTCAATTGATTAATGGAGACAAAACGTCCGCGCAGGTGCGCCGGAGCTATTTCTGCGATATACATCGGAGAAAGACTGGAGGCTATACCAATGGCGAACCCTCCGATAAGACGGAATGTGTTGAATATGCCGAAAGATTCTGCCGCTCCCGTACCGATGGCCGTACAGATGAACAGTCCGGCCGAGAGCATCAGGATGGGTTTACGTCCCAGGCGGTCGCTCAGTTTGCCCGCACTCAAGGCTCCGGCCAGACATCCGATGAGTGCGCTGCTCATGGCCCAACCTTGCAAAGTCGGGCTGTCGGCGATTTGGAAATACTGTTCGTAAAAGGGTTTTGCACCGCCGATGACGACCCAATCGTAGCCGAAAAGGAAGCCTCCCATTGCGGAAATCAATGCAATCAAGAACAGATAAAGATTTGTCGTGGCGTTCATGATCAT
>JAJPYK010000249.1:0-2407 GCA_021205005.1 Paraprevotella sp.
GAGGTACTTCAACACGCGGTCACAAAGGTGCTAAATCAAGATCTGGTTATAAAAGAAAGATCGGTTTCGAAGGAGGTCAGATGCCTTTGCAGCGTCGTTTGCCGAAATTCGGTTTCAAGAATATCAATCGTGTAGAGTATAAAGCGGTTAATTTAAGTGATATTCAGGCTTTGGCTTCAGCCAAGAATTTAGAGAAAATCGGATTGGCTGAGATCGTAGCTGCCGGTTTGGCATCTGCCAAGCAATTGGTGAAGATCTTAGGAAACGGTACGCTCACTTCTAAGGTTGATGTCGAGGCAAACGCATTCTCAAAGAGTGCTGAAGCTGCGATCACGGCTGTTGGTGGTAACGCTACAAAACTTTGATTCGATGAAAAAGTTAATAGAAACCTTTAAGAACATATGGTTGATCGAGGATCTCAGAAAAAGGATCCTCATCTCCATTCTGTTTGCTGCAATCTATCGTTTAGGATCATTTGTGGTTCTGCCAGGAATAGATCCCTCACAGTTGACAGCTTTGCGCACTCAGACAGAAGCAGGGCTAATGTCCTTGCTGAATATGTTCTCTGGAGGTGCATTCTCTAACGCATCTATCTTTGCGTTGGGAATCATGCCCTATATTTCTGCATCGATTGTGATACAGTTGTTAGGGATAGCTGTTCCCGCGTTCCAGAAAATGCAGCGTGAGGGAGAAAGCGGTCGTCGTAAGATGAACCAATATACCCGTTACTTGACCATCTTGATTCTGTTGGTACAGGCTCCGGCTTATTTGACGAATTTAAAGATGCAGTCTGCCGGTGCTTTGAGTCCTGCCATCAGTTGGACGAGTTTCATGGTGACCTCAACTATTATTCTGGCTGCCGGAAGTATGTTCATTCTCTGGTTAGGTGAGCGTATCACGGATAAAGGTATCGGTAATGGTGTCTCTTTGATCATCATGATCGGTATTATTGCCCGTTTGCCCAAAGCGTTCGGTCAGGAGTTCGTGGCACGTTTGAATAACTTGAGCGGTGGAGGTCTCCTAATGTTCATTTTGGAAATCGTGATTCTGCTTTTTGTCGTTTGTGCGGCAATCCTGTTAGTACAGGGGACAAGAAAGATTCCGGTGCAGTACGCTAAGCGTGTAGTAGGTGGACAGCAATTCGGCGGAGCTCGTCAGTATATTCCTTTGAAGCTTTTTGCGGCCAATGTAATGCCTATCATTTTTGCTCAGGCACTGATGTTCATTCCCATTACGTTAATTGGTTTTACAAGTGTAGACAAGGCTACTCCGGTTATGCAGATGATGGTAGACCACACTAGTGTGTTGTATAATGTAGTTTTTGCAGTGCTCATTATTGCATTTACTTATTTCTATACAGCCATCACCTTGAACCCGACACAAATGGCGGAAGATATGAAACGTAATAACGGTTTTATTCCAGGCATTAAGCCGGGAAAGGCCACGGCTGATTATATCGACCAGAACATGTCTCGAATCACTTTGCCGGGTGCGTTGGCTTTGGCTATTATCGCTTGTATGCCTGCTTTTGCCGGATTGTTGAACGTAAAGGCTGAGTTTGCACAGTTTTTCGGAGGAACCTCATTGTTGATTTTAGTCGGTGTGGTTTTGGATACTCTGCAACAGATTGAAAGCCATTTGTTGATGAGACACTACGACGGTCTATTGAGTTCGGGTAGAATTCATGGTCGTTCAGGAGTCTCCGCATACTAAGAATTTATCTTGTGATATGATATTTCTTAAGACGGAGGATGAGATAGAGTTGATGCGGGCAGCTAATCTTTTGGTTGCTGATACATTGACTGAGATTGCAAAAAATATCCGGCCGGGAATTACTACGAAGCAGTTGGATTCCGTTGCTGAGACTTTTATAGGGGATCACGGAGCTGTACCCACTTTCAAAGGTTTTTCCAATCCTTACGGTGGCCCGTTTCCAGCTTCCATTTGTACTTCTGTAAACGATGAAGTCGTGCATGGAGTTCCTAATGATCGGCCGCTTGAAGACGGAGATATCATTTCGGTGGACTGTGGCACCTTATTGGACGGTTACAACGGAGATTCATGCTACACCTTTTGCGTAGGGGAAGTTGCCGATGAGGTAAAACAGCTTCTGAAAGTGACCAAAGAGTCTCTTTATAGGGGAATCGAGGCCGCTTTGCCCGGTAAACGTATCGGGGATATTGGTTTTGCCATTCAGCAACATTGCGAATCGCAGGGTTATGGTGTCGTAAAAGAATTCGTAGGCCATGGCATAGGGAAAGAGATGCATGAAGAACCGGCGGTTCCTAATTACGGACGACGGGGAAACGGTGTCTTGATTAAAAACGGCTTATGTATAGCCATTGAACCTATGATTACCCAAGGTTCTCCGAAAATAGGAATGATGCCGGACCGTTGGACTATAAAG
>JAJPYK010000249.1:2417-2703 GCA_021205005.1 Paraprevotella sp.
TATATTTGCAGCGCACTTCGAGCATACGATTGCGGTGCATCAAGGAAAGGCTGATATTTTATCTTCGTTTAAAGGAATAGAAGAAGTAGAAGGAAAATTATATTAAGTATGGCGAAACAATCGGCAATAGAGCAAGATGGTGTGATTATAGAGGCTCTTTCTAACGCAATGTTTAGAGTAGAGTTGGAGAATGGGCATGAGATTACGGCTCATATCTCTGGAAAAATGAGAATGCACTATATAAAGATTCTGCCGGGAGATAAAGTTCGGGTAGAAATGAGTCCTT
>JAJPYK010000156.1 GCA_021205005.1 Paraprevotella sp.
GTTTATACGACATTGCGTTTGTTCTCTGAGCAAGGGGCGGCGCAGATGCTCACGATCGATGAAAGAAAGATCTGTTTTGACGGTGTAATCACTCCTCATGCACATTTTATGTGTAAGCAATGCGGGAAACTGTTTGATATGGATTTGCCTGAAAATGTAGATAACTTACTGCCTGCAAAAACAGACTTTAAGATAGACGAAGTTCATCTTTATTATAAAGGTATATGTAAGACCTGTGCGGCGAAGACGGGAGTATAAGCGCGGTACGGGTAATCTATAAAAAGTAATTGATTGTTTAATTTAAATCCAAAACGAAAGAAAATGAAGAAGAAATTTGTATGTACGGTATGTGGTTATATTTATGAAGGTAGCGAACCCCCTGCTCAGTGTCCGCAATGTAAGGCTCCGGCTTCTAAATTTAAAGAGTTGGTAGACACGGAACTGGAATTTGTGACTGAACATGTGATTGGCATTGCAAAAGACGTCGATCCCGAAATCAAATCCGGATTGTTGGCCAATTTTGATGGTGAATGCTCAGAAGTAGGTATGTATCTGGCCATGAGTCGTCAGGCTGATCGTGAAGGTTATCCTGAAATTGCAGAAGCTTTCAAGCGTTATGCTTTTGAAGAAGCTGATCATGCTTCTCGTTTTTGCGAGTTGCTCGGTGATTTGGTTTGGGATACGAAGACCAACCTGAAGAAGAGAATGGAAGCTGAAAGCGGCGCTTGCTCAGGCAAGATGGCATTGGCCAAGAGAGCTAAGGAATTGAATCTGGATGCCATTCATGATACGGTTCATGAAATGGCTAAAGACGAAGCCCGTCATGGCCGTGGTTTCATCGGTTTGTATAAGCGTTATTTCGGCGACAAATAATGGTTTTCCGATATAAAATCTGGTAAAACAGGACACGATATCCAAAAGGATCCCGCGAAGTTGACAGAAGTCGGTTTCGCGGGATTTTTTATGATGTTCGATAATTCCCAATAAAAATCCGTGATATGAGTAGTCGGCATAGAAACATATTACGAACGTATGCCATTGTACTTGGATTGAGATAACTCTCTCCACGACATATTAGAAAAGAAAGGAGGCGAATGGCTTATTCGTAATCTTTCAATCGTTTGGGATTCTTGGGAAACCAACCTTTGAGTACGCGTTTACGTTGGTCGAACACTTCGAGGATACCCCAAAAAGAAGAAAAAGAAACCACACCGAAAATAATACTCAGATAAGCATCTTCTAGGCAAAGGGACGCAATGGCACACACAATCCCACACACCAGAAATGCCCACCAGCATTTGGTGCCAAAGTAATATTCTC
The DNA here is from genome assembly GCA_021205005.1 of Paraprevotella sp. Lineage (GTDB taxonomy): Bacteria > Bacteroidota > Bacteroidia > Bacteroidales > Bacteroidaceae > Paraprevotella. The sequence goes on from JAJPYK010000156.1 coordinate 1,321, forward strand.
CTTTGACAACTAAAGGATGAAACAGGCCGATAATTAAGAATGTGGCCAGGCCGAAAAGTATGCCCATGTAGTTCATTGCGGTCGTGCGTTATTGATTATGCCTTTGCAAAGGTAAGACTTTATTTTCATATAGCAAACGCGTGGCTTCACTCCTCGCATGAAATAGGGCGGGGGAATAGGCCTGTGCGCGGTGTAGGATTCTTCCGGTTTTTCTATTATACGAATTACATCTGTACATGGCAAGGGGGAAGAATTACCGAATGGCGGCGTAGGCCTCTGAGAGTTTGACTCTATCTTTGAGATGGAGAGGGGCGATGTCGGGGAAGTCTTTCAACGGACAATCTATCGGTAAGGCATGATGGGGATATAATTTCTTTAGCAGAAACAGACTGGGACCCGTAGTGATGCTGCCGACGAATATCTAAGAGTGGGATAGGAGCTCGACGGAAGTAAGGAAACGAGCCATCTGTTCTCGTTTTTGCGTATTACGGACGTGAGAAAAGGCCTGGTTTACGTATCCTGTTTCTTCTGGCATACAGAGTGTATGCCATTGCATATCTGGAGCTTGTGACTTTAGAGAACCAAACAGACGATAATCGTCAGTCAGTACAAATACATCTTTTGGAGCGTTTTCTTTTCGAAGCATGTCAATGTAACGAGAAGGAGGGATTAAAGAGGTCTCCGTGATCTTATCTCCACCTCGGATTTGGCAACCTGCATATTCGGATGGCATGGATAGTTCTCGACATAGTTCACTGCTCTCACGTTTCATCTCATCGTTCAGTTGCCATACCATATCGGACAGGATATTAAATGCGTGCAAATAGTCTCCGTGGATGCCCAGTTCAGGGATATTGAACTCGTGCGACGGAGGGAAAGGACGGACATGATGGGTCAGCCGTACTTTTCTTTTATATATTGTCCATGCCAGACAACGGCCCAAGCCGTGTGTGACGGTGGCTTTGAGTTTCCAGAAGATCAAACCGGCTTTTTTCTCTTTGTGTTTCCCTCTTAAAATGACTTTCCATGGAGGCATGCTGTAACGGTTGAATCGTTGATGAAAGTTTTCATGCACTTCCGGACAGAAAGGGAGAAAATAGTCTGTCCAACCTCCTTGTGAGGTATAGGCGAAATTGGCATGATCCGAGTACAGACGGAATTGCAATTTATGTTCCAAACAGTAGAGCATGGCATCTATCATGCGGGTATATTCCGTGAAAAACCCCGTATCTATGCCACAATGGTAGATCAGAATGGAAGTGAAATATTCGTTCAGTCGCTGATAGGTGTCGGACAGTACTCTTGGATGGGTCATCGGTTGAATGATTGATGTAAATTATATATTTTCGATTAAATATTTATTTGATTCTTAGAAGTATAG
>JAJPYK010000107.1 GCA_021205005.1 Paraprevotella sp.
GTTGTCAATAGTCGGCCGCAAAGATACGACAAAAAGTAATATCTTGCAACTGGAACGGGCTATAAAATGAGGATTTTCAGGCCAAAAAACGTTTTTTCTCTCAGGGCCTGGATGTTTTTCACGGTCGATGCGGGGATAGCGGGCCCGGGACGTATTTGTTTCGTAGGAAAAATGGGTGAAAATACAGATTTTCCGTGATTTTGTGTGCAAGTGAGCGGGTTACTTCTTATTTTTGTTTGTATCTTTGTGGAATCATTTAATAGAAAATAAAATGGGAAAGATTAAGTGTATTGGTATTCTTACTTCCGGTGGCGATGCGCCGGGCATGAACGCAGCCATCCGCGCCGTAACACGTGCCGGCATTGCGGCCGGATTGAAGGTAAAAGGCATTTATCGAGGTTATGAGGGATTGATTAATGATGAAATAAAAAATTTCACCACGGAAAATGTGAGCAACATCATCCAGCGGGGCGGGACCATATTGAAAACGGCCCGCAGCAAGGAGTTCATGACGCCCGAAGGACGGAAAGCGGCTTATGACAACATGGTGGCTCAGGGTATCGACGCCTTGGTGGTCATCGGCGGAAACGGATCCTTGGCCGGCGCACGTATTTTTGCCGAGGAGTTCGACGTGCCGTGTATCGGTCTGCCGGGTACGATCGACAATGACCTCAGCGGTACGGATTCCACGATCGGTTACGACACGACACTCAATACCATTGTGCAATGCGTGGACAAGATACGCGATACGGCGACCTCTCACGAGCGTATCTTTTTTATCGAAGTGATGGGTCGCGATGCCGGGTTCCTGGCGCAGAACAGTGCCATTGCCAGCGGAGCGGAAGCCGCCATTATTCCCGAAGATTCCACCAACGCCGATCAGTTGGAGCAGTTCATCAGCCGGGGAATCCGTAAGAACAAGAGTTCCAGTATGGTGATCGTTTCGGAAAGTCCGAAATGCGGTGCCATGTATTATGCCGACCGTGTGAAAACGGAATACCCGGAGTTTGATGTTCGCGTGTCCATTCTCGGGCACTTGCAACGTGGCGGTTCGCCAAGTGCATACGACCGTATTCTGGCCTCACGTTTGGGCGTAGGCGCCATTACGGCTTTGCAGGAAGGCCAGCGCAACGTGATGGTAGGTATCAAAGACGATGAAGTGGTATACGTGCCTTTCTGCAACGCTATCAAGAGCAACAAACCGGTGAAGAAGGAACTGATTGATGTGTTGGGTATCTTGTCTATATAAATATAATTAAGGTGAACTTATGAGGTGCGACATCTCCCGACAGGGAAATGAAAAGCATCTGAAAACGTATCGTCCCGCTCTCCTCTGTAATTTGGAGGAGGCGGGACGATTTCTTTCCAGTGTCGTGCGGCTTGTAATTTCAAGATTTCGGAATGAATTTTTCTTGCGCGGATTTTGATGCGATCGTTCGGCGCAGAATGAAAAATAAATCTGCGCCGAACGACATTTCAATATGCGGAGATTTTTTTTCTTTCTCCGTCAGTTCCGCCGGCAGATGCCGCATCAGGATGCCGGAAAGGGTGGAAATAAGTTCTTTGTATCCTTTTTGTTTCTGAAAATCAATGAGTTGTGATGTATGGGCATCAGGCGTCATGAAGATGGGCCGTGTGCGCCAGGAACTTCTCATGAGGACAGATCTATATGTAACGAATTTTGATGCAGCGGCGGACGGTTTCAGTGATCCTTTATCGTCATGCGTGGCGCAGGAGGTCGATGCCGGAAAGGACACGCGGCGGATTTCCCTTTGCAGCGATGAAGAAAGCCTCGGCTTCGTTTTGCCGTTCCTCAGGATATGAGTACCTTTACGGTATGATAATCAAAAGACACAAGACGGAGATCAAGATTCTCTGAATCTTTTTTATGGCATGGAGCGGCGTATTGTCGCTCGAGGCACAGGATTATAAGCTGGTTTGGAGTGACGAGTTCGACCGTGACGGGGCTCCGGACGAGACGAAGTGGAGTTATGAAGAGGGTTTTGCACGCAACGAAGAGCTGCAATGGTATCAACGCGGGAATGCTTATTGTCGCGACGGGCTGCTCGTGATCGAGGCGCGTCCCGAATCGCGTGCCAACCCGTGGTATAAAGAAGGAAGTAAGGATTGGCGTACTTCCCGTCCCACGGTGGATTGCACGTCTTCTTTGCTCAGCACGGCCGGAAAGTTCGATTTCACTTACGGGCGGTTGGAAGTGCGTGCCCGCATACCGGTGGCCAAAGGGGCATGGCCGGCCATTTGGACTTTAGGCACTCACCTGGAATGGCCCTCTAACGGGGAGATCGATGTGATGGAGTTCTATCGACGGGCAGGCCAACCCGTCATTATGGCCAATGCGGCCTGGGGGACCGATCGTCGTTGGGAGGCGCATTGGAACAGTAAGGCCACGCCGCTGTCTCATTTTCTGGAACAGAATCCCGATTGGGCCAGTGAGTTTCATGTGTGGCGTATGAACTGGACGAAAACATCGATTCGCATTTATCTGGACGATGAACTGCTGAACGAAATCCTGTTGGCCGATACCGATAACGGGAAGTGGGGGCAGGGGAAAAATCCTTTCAGACAACCGCAGTATAATCTGTTGAATCTGGCCGTGGGCGGGATTAACGGCGGTCCGGTCTCTTCGTCGGCCTGGCCGATGCGCTATGAAGTGGATTAT
>JAJPYK010000247.1 GCA_021205005.1 Paraprevotella sp.
CGCTACCTTTGCGGATGAAAAACGTAGTGATATGAATGTCTTCAGGTTTTGGACTTTATGTACCTTATTATATATAGTGGGGACGGTGCGTGCCGTTCCGGCAGATTCTCTTGAGGTAAGTTTGCTTACTTGCACACCGGGAGCGGAAATATACTCTCTTTACGGCCATACGGCCATTCGGATTAAAAATGACGTGACGAAAGAGGACTGGGTATTCAACTACGGCGTTTTCAGCTTTGAACGTCCGCATTTTATATGGCGATTCACGCGGGGCGAATGCGATTATCAGATCGGAGCCCTTCCGTTTTCTTATTTTGCAAAAGAATATGAAGAGAGAGGGTAGTCCGTCTATCAGCAGGATTTGAACTTTACGTCGGAGGAGAAACAACGTTTATGGGCTTTGTTGTTAGAAAACATGCGGCCGGAAAACCGTGTTTACCGTTATAATTTCCTTTATGATAATTGTACGACCCGGGCACGTGACCAACTGGAAAGGGCTGTCAACGGGGATATTGTGTATCCGGCAGATTCGGGAGGGGTGCATTCCTTTCGTATGATTATCCATCAGTACACTGCCGGTTATTCTTGGGCGGAACTCGGGAATGACCTTTGTCTGGGGGCGGAAGCCGACCGCCCGATTTCGACACGGGAAGAGATGTTTGCTCCGCTTTACTTCATGCACTTTGCCGACGGAGCGATGATTTGCGATTCGGCGGGTGCAGAACGCCCTTTAGTTTTGTCGAGGACAGAAGTGGTCAAAGGGAGAGGCGTGAAAGCACAGACGGAATTCCCTCTGTCTCCTGCGCTGTGTGCCTGGCTGTTGTGTTTGATCGTGGCCGCTTTGACGGCTCTCGAACGTGGGCGGCATTCTTGTTTTTGGGTGATGGATGCGTTTTTGATGACTTTAGTCGGTTTGATGGGAGTGGTTGTCACGTTCCTGTTTTTCTTTTCCCTCCACCCCACGGTAGGATCCAACTGGCTGATCTGGGTGTTTAATCCGATTCCCTTAGTGGCTATGCCCTGGGTGGTACGTTGCGGCATAAAACGGAGAAAAACCTATTATCATGTGGCAAATAGTCTTGTATTAATCATTTTTATATTTTTTCCTGTCCTAATACCGCAAGATTTTTGTGCGGTAGTTGTACCTTTGGCCTTGACTTTGCTTATCCGATCATGCAGTTATATGGTAAGCTACCGAAAAAAGACAATTAGATAAGATGCACTATAAAAGCTATCGTTTCCTGACCCCGTTGATTATGGCGTTGGCCTGGGCTAATTTAGAGGCCCAGACAGCGAATCCCGTACCTCGGCTGGTGGTCAATGTGATGATAGACCAGTTGCGCACGGATTACATGGAAGCCTTTTCGTCGTTGTTCGGCAACGGCGGGTTTAACCGGGTCATGCGCGAAGGGCGCAGCTATATGGATGCGGCTTATCCCTTTTCCAATATTGATCGGGCTTCGGCGGTAGCTTGCGTCATGACCGGCGCCGTACCCTACGACAACGGCATTGTGGGTGAGCGATGGATGGACCGCAGTACTTTGCGTCCCATGTATTGCGTGGACGATCCTACTTGTCAGGGCTGGATGACATCCGAAAAGTACTCTCCGGTGTCCTTGAACGTGTCAACGATCGCCGATGAGTTGAAAGTGGCTACGGGCGGTCGGGCATTGGTTTACAGTATTGCGCCGGATGCCGATGCGGCCATTTTGGGAGCCGGGCATGCAGCCGACGGGGCTTTCTGGATAGACGAGGCTTCCGGACAATGGAGCAGTACGTCTTATTACGGCCAATATCCCGACTGGGCCTTGCGTTATGACGTGCCGGACCGGTTGAGCAGCCGGATTTCCGGACTATCCTGGACGCCGGTCAGTCCTATTGTGGAAAACTTCAATTTCTTTATTTCTCCGCAAGAAAGCAAGGGATTCAATCATAAGTTCACGGGTGACAGGAAGATCCGTGAGTTCAAAACCAGTGCATGTGTTAATGACGAAGTGAATCGTTTTGCCCAATTTTGTCTGGACAATACGGAGATGGGCAGCGACGGCGTGACGGATTTTCTCTCGTTGACTTACTATGCCGGTACTTTCGACCATAAGCCGGTGCCCGATTCGCCTGTGGAGTTGCAAGACACCTATGTGCGCTTGGATATGAAGTTGGCCGAGCTGATTTCCATGTTGGATAAGAAAGTCGGGGCGGGGCGTTTCCTGTTGGTCATCACCTCTACGGGGTATGCCGACGACGAGATGACGGACTTCTCGAAATACCGCATACCGACAGGGACTTTCAGCATCACGCGGGCTTCCGCGTTGCTCAACATGTATCTGATGGCCATATACGGTCAGGGAAAATACGTGGAGGCGGAGTTCGGTTCGCAACTGTTTCTCAATCAAAAGCTGATCGAAGACAAGCAGTTGAATTTAAGTGACGTACTGACACGCTCGCAGGCTTTCTTAATTCAGATGGCCGGCGTGAAGGATGTCTATACTTCCCAGCGTTTGGCCCTTTCGGCCGGCATGCCCGACATCAGACGTCTGCGGAACAGTTTCAATCAGATGCGTTCCGGAGATATATTTATCGAAGTTTCTCCGGGATGGAAGATGGTGAATGAAGAAACCCATGAACAGATTTTGGAACGTGCTTCTTATGTCGATATCCCTCTCTTT
>JAJPYK010000180.1 GCA_021205005.1 Paraprevotella sp.
CCCAAAAAGGATATAAACGTCATACGGTATGTCCGGCCACGCCGACTTACACACACTACATTTATATAATGTATGCCGGGAAAAGATGTCATTTTATTCCATTACACGACGCTTAGGCGTTTTACCTAACCCAAGAAACAATAAGCGATAAACATATGAAAAAAAAAATTTTATCCGATTGGTTGCTGCCTCTCATCGTAGCGGGATTGATCCCGACGCAAGGCAAGGCAGCAGAACAATCGGGTCCCATAAATAAGAACCTGGGATGGTATGCGGGCCTCGAAGGCGGCGTACCGTTCGGAGTCTCTACATTCTCTTCTTTCGGCGCGGATAACACCTACGCAGGTTTCGATGTCGGATTGTATGGCGGTTACCGTTTCAATCCCGTACTTTCTCTCGAGGCCGCATTGAAATGGGGGCGCACGACGCTTTCGTCACAAGAATGCTGCATCAACGCCGGCTACTGGCTCGGCAGCGACGGACAACTCTATAATGTCCCTGTCCGGGGCATGAACGGATGGGGCTACGGTGAAGTGAAAAGCTCCGTCTTCATGCAGAACTATGGCGTGATGCTCAATATCAACCTGCTCGGCTTCTTCAACCGCACGAAACACAGCCGGTGGACACTCGAACTTGCGCCCGGCATTTCCGCTTTAGGCACCAACGCCACCATAAAGGACATAGCCGATGGAACGGAAGTGCTGAAAGGCAACACACGCTGGCATCTTGGCGTGAACGGAAACGTACAAGCCGGCTGCCGCATCGGCAAGTACTTCTATGTCGGCGTCTATTCCGGCATCACGCGGCTCACCGGACGGCGTATGGACGGCGTACCCGAACATACATACAAACAAAATTTCATTTGGGAAAGCGGTTTACGCCTCGGTGTCGTCCTCGGCAAGAAACGGAAGAGCGTAAATTCTGCAACGCCCCTACCCCCTGAACCAACCGTATGTCCGGAAGACACCACGACAGCGAAAGCAGAAATATCGGTACAACAGACTCCCACTCCGAAGCCTTCTACGGAAGTGCAAAGCAAACGCACGATATTGCCCACTATCTACTTCGATTTCAACAGTGCGGTCATCAACTCAAACGAATTGCCTAAACTCAAGGAAATCAAGAGACAAATGGACGAACATCCTGACCTGAACATCACGGTAGACGGCTGGAGCGACACAGAAGGCAGCAAAGCAGCCAACGAACGCACGTCACTGCGCCGCGCCACGGCCGTCAAGAACTGGCTCGTCCTTCAAGGCATCTCAGCCGAACGCATAAGTGTGAAAGGACACGGAAGCGACTTCAATGAGCCCGACGAAGCCAAGGCACGTCGTGCGGAAAGCAACGAAAGAAAGGAGGCACAACAATGAAACGACACCTATCCTATATAATAAGCTTGCTGGCAGTATTCACTCTTACATTCACCGCTTGCAGCGAAGACACACATGAGGGCGAACACGGACTGGCCGTAGCTCTCACCTGGGCAGACGAAGCCGACAAGGGCACGAACATAGGCGATGTGAAATTATGGATCTACAATACCGACGGCGAAGCCGTGGGCGAATATACTTACGACGAAGCGGCAGGACTTGCCCGGCAACGGTTCGATCTGCCGGAAGGCGACTACCTGATCGTGGCGGCCACCAATCTCACCGCTCCTTTCTCCGTAAAGGAAGCTGCTACGGGTGCCACGCCTTATGAAAATCTGCTCTTCGCCCTCGACGATGCCAGCGCATCGCCCGCCCACGCCCACTATGGCGTGACCGAGGTAAAAGTGAACGGCAACACCGTACAAACCGCCACGGTCTCCCTGCGGCGCGTCATGTCCGAACTGTCCGTCACCGTCGAGGGGGCACCCTCCGGGTCTAAGCTCAACGCCACCGTGACGGATGCCGCCACGGGAGTGCTGCCGGCCGTGAAAGGAACCGACGACGACACCTATGGCACCGCCACCGACGAGGCCTCTGCCGTCTCCATGCCCGAAGTATCCGAACAAGACGGAGTACTCACTACCTCCATACGTCTGATGCCTACCGTGACAGGTCATGCCAACTCACACCTCACTTTCCTGCTGACACAGGCCGACGGCACTACTTTTACTTACAATGCCGAAGCCCCCGTGATGAAACCGTCGGGCAAGTACGTGGTGACGCTCGATTACGCCGACCTGCATCCTTATATCCGCATCACCGTGAACAGCATCAACGACTGGACCGAAGGCTGGACCATCAGCGGAGAAATACTTAATCCGGATGAATAAGAAAGATAATCTATGAATCAATTAATGATAACGACAATGAAACAAAAACATGCTTTTTTCGCTCTCGCTGCATTTTCCATGCTGGCCGCAGCATGCAGCAGTGAGGATAGCAGCAACATCAACAACGTACAGAACGCCAAGTACATTACTGTTCAGTCTTCCATCGGCCATATGACCCGTGTGACGACCGACGGTGAAAACTCTGAAAGTTTTGCCGACGGCGATAAGATCAGCGTCTATGCCTGGACGGGCAGCGCCACGGAAATTACCGACGGCAGTCTGGTGGTGAACAACAGCATCAACACGCTCGGCAACGGCACATGGACAGCCGAACCGCAGATGCTCTGGAAAGACTCCACCACGCCACACTATTTCCTCGGCGTATATCCCACCCGTCAAATCACGAATTTCACGGCCGATGCTGATACCCTCGACAATGCCTCTCAAGAACAGTCCGACCTGCTCGTAGCCCTGCAGCCGGGTGATAACGGCATAGGACTGACTGCACAGGCAAACCCTGTGTCGCTCACTTTCGACCACGTCATGGCCAAACTCATCGTCAACCTCACGTTCCGCAACCAATGGAGCAGCACACCTACCGTGAGTGGCGTGAAAGCACCGGCTGAAACCTCTGCTACGATAAACTACCTGACAAAGACCGTAACCGCTACCCAGGATGCCAAACAAGACGTCTCCTTGAGTACCGTCAGCGCCAACACGCGCTATGCTTCCATCATGGTGCCGCAGACCGGCTTCAATAAGATCGTCATCACCATCGACGGCAAGGATTACACCTACAATTCCACCACTGACATCCAATTGGAAAGCGGCAAGTACACTACGGTCAACCTCATCGTGGGTCGGGATCGGATAGAACTGGGCGATGTCTCCGTCAACGACTGGCAGGCCGGTAATGAGATCAACGGCGGCGAAGCTCAAACCGATTGAAATAGATAAAAAATGAGCCATATTTTAATAGAAAGAAAATGAAGACAAGAAACTTTTTTATATGGGCAACAGTCCTTGCTACGGCAAGTCTGACCGCATGCAGCAATGACGACGAAAACACGTTAACGATACACAGAACGTTCCCTGCAGACAGCATCATCCGCGTGGCCACCAATGTAGACAATCTCAAGACCCGCGCCGGCATGACGACCAATACCCTCACTTCGTTCGACCTCAACATCACGAACCCCAAGAGTGACAATTACAGTTATACCGTGAAGATGAAGAACGAAAACAGCGTATGGAATGCTTATAACTCCGGAACGTTGCAACAAATGCTCTGGCAAGACAGCAGTACACCGGTCAGCGTAACGGCAGCTTATTTAGGCGGACATGACTTCACGAAAGAAGAACTGACCGGCGCCAATGACGCTACCCTCACTCTCGACACCGACCAGTCTACAGATGAAAATATGCAGAATTGCGACTTGCTTGGTATGGCAACAACGTCCGTCGATCCGAGTCATGACCTCACCACGGACGGCAAAATGAAAGTGACATTGAAACATGCCCTTTCCAAATTGAAACAGACGCTGACGCTCGGCACAGAATTTAACATGACGGAAGACGGCAACAACAATGGCACCGACACAAACCCCATTACCTCTGTCTACATCAACGGAACGAAGGTGAATTACACTTATACCGGCAACACAATGGATGTTGCTGCCTCTACGGATGCCACCCCTTCTAAGATAAGTGCATATGGAACCAGCTATACCGCAGGAAGCGGAGATACAAAAAATGCAGTAGCCAACTACGAGTGTATCCTCGTACCGCAGACTGTGGATGCCAGTAAGTTTTCTGTTATTATAAATATGAGCAACGGCAAATCCTATGGATGGATTTCCACTGAAGCCGTGGCTCTTGAAGCCGGAAATCAATACGAACTGTCCCTGAACGTAGGTAAGGGAACCGTAACTATGGGCTCCATCACGGCATCTGACTGGGACGACCAAGGATCCTCGGACCTTACAACCGATTAAAGAAAGAAACGACTATATTTGCCGTTTGGCAAAGACTACGCCCCCAATCGTCCATTAGAGAATGTAATTTCCTCATTTTCTAATGGACGATTGGGGTTTATTTTACTTTTTACCCTAACTTTGCAGGCTGAAAACCGAAAGTAATGAAAAAAAAAGTTCTTTTAATGGCAATGGAATGGCTGGCAGAGGCAGGACATGCCGAAGAGTATAAGGGTAAATGGTGGCAGGAGATCAAACAAAACACCACCTTCGGAGGATACGTCATCGGCAAGGCAGCCTTCAACGACCAAGACCTGGACAGCAAAAACGAATCGCATTCCACATTCGACATCCGGCTGGTACGCGCCTATGTCAACGGACAGGTATGGGACTTCAAGTATGGCCTGCAAATGGAAATGAACGGCGTGTCGGGCGGCAGTACGGAGAAAGGACCTCACGTGCTCGACGCGTGGGCCGAATGGTGCAAGTTCAGTTACTTGTCCGTCAAGCAGGGACAGTTCAAACGCTGTTTCACTTTTGAAAATCCGATGAACCCTTGGGACATCGGATTCGGCTCCTACTCGCAAACCACCCTTATGCTGGCCGGTATGAACGACCGCGTAGGTGAACATGCCTGCAACGGACGCGACATCGGTCTGCAAATTCAAGGCGACTTGTGGCCTTCCAAAACCGACGGTCATGCTTGGCTGCACTATCAGCTCGGCGTATACAACGGACAGGGAGTGAACCATGCAGACCGCAACGACAATAAAGATATCATCGGAGGCTTATGGGTATCGCCCGTGAAAGATTTGTGTATCGGAGCTTTCGGCTGGACCGGCGAATACAGCAAGGACAACAACGGACAGAAAATCACAGTGAACCGCAACCGTATGGCATTCGGCGTGAAATATGAATCCCGATGGACCGTACGCGGGGAATATGTAACCAGCGAAGGACATAAGGTGTCCGACTACCAGGTGACATCCGATGGCACAACCACGGTCAGCGGCAGCGACAAGGCCGACGGATGGTATGCCACCGTAGGTGTCCCCGTGACCTCGAGATGCAAAATCTACGGGAAGTGGGACGTTTATCGCGATCAGAAAAACAGTTCGAGCCAGAAAAGCATCTACAACGTATCCGTGAACTATTCTTTCTACAAGAACCTGAAGATACAGGCGCTCTATGGTTTCGTGACAGACAAAACATACGTAGGCGACCAGTATTACAATACGGGAGAAATACAATTGTATTGGCGGTTCTGACGATTTTTCGCTATCTTTGCCCACGCATATCCACAGGAAAAAACGGCATCATGGACATTACTGTTTCGAAAGAGATACGGGACATCTGTCCCGATTTTGTAGGGGCCGCCTTGGAGGCCCGCCTGATCAATACGGACTTTTCGGCACCATTATGGAACGAAATCGAAACATTCCGTGCAGACTACATACAAAAATACACGAAGGACTCGCTCAAAACCATGCCGGCCATACAGGCTACGCGCCAGGTATATAAACGATGCGGAAAAGACCCCAGCCGTTACCGGCCGTCGTCCGAGGCTTTGATACGGCGTATGCTATTGGGACACGACCTCTATAAGATCAATACGGCGGTAGACCTGATCAATCTGGCCTCTATCGCTTACGGCTACTCCATCGGCGGGTTCGACGTCGACAAGATAGAAGGCCATGAGCTGGTGTTGGGCATAGGAAAGCCGGGAGAACCCTACATCGGTATCGGACGGGGGCCGCTGAATATCGAAGGACTTCCCGTCTATCGTGACCGGAAAGGCGGTATCGGTACGCCCACGAGCGATCATGAACGCACCAAACTGAGCACGGAGACCACTCGCCTGCTGGCTCTGGTCAACGGATATGACGGCAACGAAAAACAAGTGGAGGCCTGTGCCATGTACATGCAGGCCTTGTTGCGCCGCTATGCCGGTTCGGACGGCGGGAGCATCCATATATATAAATAGGAGAAGATTATGAGAAAAAGAATTGCGACACTCTGCTTATTCATGGCTCTGTTCATCGGAGCGCAAGCACAAATGGCTTCAAAGCCCCCCACGGTATTCATTTATGTGGGCGACTCGATTTTTCCGATGCACACAATGACCAGCCAAACTGAAATCAAGAAGGGATGGGATATACAAGGCATCAATGTGGGACGGAAGACCAAACGTTATTTTTCGGGAGCACATGCCCGACAGAGTGCCGGTAGACAACCGAAATTCGCCATCTATCCACAAACGCAAGATCTGAACGACTACGCCCTGATCCGCTTGAAAGAAAGACGGAATTTCCGTTACTTGCCTTCGGCAGACCCTAAGGACTGTGACTACAAGCGCGTGGAATTAGGACTGTTCACCATCGAAGCTCTCCCGAAAATGGGCTTTGCCGTCACGCCGATCAAAGCGCTCTTTCCCGGAGAATATATCTTGGTGGACTTATCTCAAAAGCCGGTCAATGACTACGGCGACTTCGAGGCTTACGACTTTACGGTGGAGGAAGAACCTGTTCCCCTGCCATATCGCAGCCGTTTCTTTTCAGAACGTCCTCAATGATAGTGATTGAAAATGGAAGAGAAGCAAAAGCCGGAATTTTATTTGTTGATAAAAGGATTTTTTGTATATTTGCAACGTAGAAACAAAATAGAAAAGAACAAACGTACAATGTACACGAATCTGAATACATATTGGTGGTGGCGTAACTCAAGACCGGAAAAGTCGTGAGGAGCAAGCCCCGTAGATATAGGATATGAAATCAGATGGGAGGGTGTGTCATAATTCAAAAAGCACTTTGAAAAAGTAATAATCAGAAACTTCATTCAATAAAAACAACCATATAGAGCTTCGTGGAGAGCTTTATAAGGTTGTTTTTGCTTAGTTCAACGGAGGATACTTACAGATTATAAGTTGTCAATCTCAAAATTTGAATTATGACACACCCTCCTTTCTATTAACAGCAAACATATACACAAAATATCAGAAGAAAATGAAGACTTATCATGTAAACGAAGAAGGTTATTACGGAGGATTCGGAGGCGCCTACATCCCCGAAATCCTATACAAGACCGTAGAGCATCTGAAAGAGTCTTACCGCCCCATCCTGGAAAGCGAAACATTAAAAAATGAGTACAGCACATTGCTGAAAGACTATGTGGGACGTCCCTCTCCACTCTACTATGCCCGACGTTTGAGCGAGAAGTACGGTTGCAAGCTGTATCTGAAACGGGAAGATCTGAACCACACCGGAGCACATAAAATCAACAATGCCATCGGGCAAATCCTGCTGGCACGCCAAATGGGCAAGACCCGCATCATCGCAGAAACCGGAGCCGGACAGCATGGCGTAGCCACAGCTACGGTCTGTGCATTGATGAACATGCCCTGCCGGATTTATATGGGAGCTACGGACGTCAAACGGCAACACGTCAACGTGGAACGCATGAAAATGCTGGGCGCCGAGGTCTATCCCGTAGAAAGCGGCAACAAAACCCTGAAAGACGCCACCAATGAGGCCATCAGAGACTGGTGTTGCCATCCCCAAGATACGTTCTATATCATAGGTTCCACCGTAGGACCTCATCCCTATCCCGACCTGGTGGCCCGACTGCAAAGCGTCATCAGTCAGGAAATCAAAGCGCAACTGCAAGAAAAGGAAGGGCGGGACTACCCCGATTATCTCATGGCCTGCGTAGGCGGAGGATCAAATGCCGCAGGAACCATCTTCCATTACATTGACGACGAACGAGTGAAAATCTATTTAGGAGAAGCCGGAGGCCATGGCGTGGATAGCGGCGAGACCGCAGCTACCATCCATTGCGGCTCGTTAGGCATCATACATGGAAGCCGCACGTTGGTCATGCAAAACGAAGACGGACAGATTATCGAACCATATTCGCTTTCGGCCGGACTGGACTATCCGGGCATCGGCCCGCTGCACGCCCATCTGGCTCGTGAACATAGGGCTACCGTCTTGGCTGTCAACGACGACGAAGCCTTGCGCGCCGCCTTCGAACTGACCCGTTTAGAGGGCATCATCCCCGCATTGGAATCAGCTCATGCACTCGGGATGCTGCCCCGAATCAAATTCCGAAAAGACGACGTGGTGGTGCTCACCGTAAGCGGACGGGGCGACAAGGATCTGGATACCTATCTGGCACACCGGAACGATGAGGGCATCCAAAGATAAGCCATAAACTTCATTATACAAACCTCATAGATATATGAACGCTTTTCACTATACCACAGCCAGCCGACAGATTCTCGGCGACTTGTACACTCCGGTCAGCACCTACCTGAAGGTGCGCGACCTTTATCCGCAAAGCGCATTGATGGAAAGTTCCGACTACCATAGCCATGACAACAGCCGCTCTTTCATTGCCTTGAACCCGATAGCCTCTATCGACGTAAGCCACGGCACGGTCACGGCACGATACCCTGACGGCACACAGGACGTACACGAAATCAGTGACGACTACCGGACAGATCGGGCCATCAACGATTTCCTGGGGCACTTCACCGTAGAAGGAGAGAAAAAAGAATTTTGCGGTCTCTACGGCTACACATCTTTCAACGCCGTACGTTATTTCGAACACATCCGGATAAAAGACAGCACACAGGAAAAGAACGACGCTCCCGACCTGCTCTACATATTATATAAGTATGTCATCGCTTTCGACCACTTCAACAACAAACTGACGCTGATCGAACTGGTGGAGAACCATGAACCGGACACGCTCGACATGCTGGAACAAGTCATACGCAACCATAAATTCGCCCTCTACGACTTTCATCCGGTGGGCGAAACGATGAGCACACTGACGGATGAGGAACACAAGGCCAACATCCGCCGAGGTATCGAACATTGCTTGCGCGGCGACGTATTCCAAATCGTATTAAGCCGCCGTTTCATACAACGGTATGAAGGAGACGACTTCAAACTCTACCGTGCCCTACGCAGCATTAATCCCAGTCCCTATCTGTTCTACTTCGATTTCGGAGGATTCCGCATATTCGGTTCTTCTCCCGAAACGCACTGCCGCATCGACGGCCGACGGGCCTACATCGACCCGATAGCCGGAACAACCCGACGGACCGGAAACCCGGACACAGACGAGAAAAACGCCCTCTTTCTTAAAAATGATCCGAAAGAAAACGCCGAACATGTCATGTTGGTCGACCTGGCCCGTAACGACTTGAGCCGGAATTGCCATGACGTGCAAGTGGAATTCTACAAAGACATGCAATATTACAGCCATGTCATCCATCTGGTAAGCCGGGTAAGCGGAGTACT
Source organism: Paraprevotella sp. (assembly GCA_021205005.1). Lineage (GTDB taxonomy): Bacteria > Bacteroidota > Bacteroidia > Bacteroidales > Bacteroidaceae > Paraprevotella. Next base: position 9,540 of record JAJPYK010000180.1, read on the forward strand.
GGACGCACAAGCAGATCCCATCAAGACATTCATCGACACGTTTCCGGCCGGCACGTTATCGGGTGCCCCCAAAGTACGCGCCATGCAGATCATCAGCGAACTGGAACCGCACCATCGGGGAGCATACGGCGGCTGCATCGGATTCATCGGCCTGAACGGCTCGTTGAACCAGGCGATTACGATCCGAACGTTCGTCAGCCGAAACGACGAACTCTGGTTTCAGGCCGGAGGCGGCATCGTGGCCAAGAGCAATGAAAATTATGAATTACAAGAAGTCAACAACAAACTGGGAGCTTTGCGCCGTGCCATACAAATGGCAGAGAAGATGTGAAGATTCCCCCTTATCCCCACTGTTTATGAAAACTGTCATCTTAGATAACTACGATTCTTTCACCTACAACCTGTACCATCTCGTCCGCGAAATCGGTGCGGCGGCAGACGTTCTGCGCAACGATGAATTCGAACTGCCCTCCCTCGAAGCCTATGATAAAATCATCCTGAGCCCGGGACCGGGCATCCCGGAAGAAGCCGGATTATTATTGGATGTCATTCGGACCTATGCCGGACGCAAACCCATGTTGGGCGTATGCCTCGGACATCAAGCCATAGGAGAAGTTTTCGGCGCCCGACTGGTTAACCTGACCGACGTATTCCATGGCGTGCAGACGCCTTGCCTGCTCACAGGAGAAGACGACTTGTTTCAAGGACTTCCCCGTCAGTTCCCCGTCGGCCGTTATCATTCATGGGTGGTGTCTGCCGACGGATTTCCCTCATGTCTCACCGTAACGGCCACCAGTCCGGAAGGTCAGATCATGGCTTTGCGCCACCGCGAATATGATATACACGGCATCCAATTCCATCCGGAATCGGTTCTGACACCCGACGGACGTACCCTTATGGAAAACTTTATCCACCACAGATAAGCCATCCATACAGCAGAAGTGACGCAAGATAGGAATACCTTCATGCGACGGAAACAGCCCGACCCCCTCCTGACGGGAAATCCGCCATTTCATCGGCAAGACAAGATTTAAATCACAAACCATCATAAAATACATCCATAGTCATGAAACAGATACTCACCCAAATCACTCACGGGGAAATTCTCAGTCGGGAACAAACCCATGAACTTATCCGGCAGATCGTGGAAGGGAAATACAACGACGTGCAGATCAGCGCACTGCTTATGGGGCTGATCATGAGAGGCGTCAAAGTGGACGAACTGCTCGGTCTGCGCGACGGCCTCATCGAAACCGGAAAGCCCGTAGACTTCAAACCTTATAAGGTCATCGACATCGTGGGCACGGGAGGAGATGGAAAAAACACGTTCAACATTTCCACCTGCACCTGTTTCGTAGTAGCCGGAGCCGGCTATAAGGTGGCCAAGCACGGCAATTACGCCTCCACCTCCACCTCAGGGGCGAGCAATGTCATCGAACGCCACGGCGTGACTTTCACAGCCGACAGCGAGCGGCTGCGACGAAGCCTCGAAGAATGCAACTTCGTCTACCTGCACGCCCCATTATTCGCACGAGGCATGAAAGCCGTGGCACCTGTCCGCAAAATGCTTCAAATCCCCACTTGTTTCAACCTGCTCGGACCGTTGGTCAATCCTTGTCGTCCGGACTATCAACTGTTAGGAGTAGCCAATCTGAACCAAATGCGGTTGTACAGCAGCGTATACGAGAAACTCGGTATCGGATACGGTATCGTAAACAGTATCGACGGCTATGATGAGATCTCTCTGACCAAGGACTTCAAAGTGAAGACCAATTATATGGAGAAAAGATTCCGTCCTGCGGATCTCTGTCTGCCCGTCACCCGCCCGGAAGAACTCTTCGGCGGAAATACCGTGGAAGAAGCTGCCGAGATTTTCGACAGCATCCTGGAGAACCGAAGTACGGAAAGCCGAAAGAACGTGGTATTGGCCAACGCAGCTTTTGCCATCAAAGTCATCGAAAAAGACAAGGATCTCACGGCGTGCTTATCCGTCGCCCGAGAAGCATTGGAAAGTGGAAAAGCATGGGAGTGCCTCAGGAAATATGTGGAACTCAACAAATAAAGACATGAAAGATATACTGGAAGACATATTGGCCCACAAACGAGTGGAAGTCGCACGGGAAAAACGCAATATCACACCAAAAGAATTGTATTCCAAGGTAGAAAGCCAACTGGAGGACGCAAAACAAGAGAATTCATATCCTCTTATAGATCAAAAAGAAAGGAATATTTTACGGAAGTGTTGCTCCATGCGCAAGAGCTTGGCCGAATCGGCTTCGGGCATCATTGCAGAGTTCAAACGGAAATCTCCGTCAAAGGGGTGGATCAAAGCTGACGGTCAGGCTTCCGTGATCCCGGCCTCTTACAGTCGCAACGGCGCATCCGCCCTTTCGATCCTGACAGACGAACTGTACTTCGGCGGACATCTGGACTTTATCCGACAGGCACGGCCGACGACAGGTCTCCCCATCCTGCGCAAGGATTTCATCATAGACGAGTATCAACTCTATCAAGCCCGGTGGGCCGGAGCAGATGCCGTCTTGCTGATCGCCGCCGCCCTCTCCCCCGCCGACTGTACCCGACTGACTGAAAAGGCGCACAGTCTCGGACTGGAAGTGCTGTTGGAGATACATTCCGAAGAAGAGTTGGAGTATGTCACGGCTCAACCGGACATGTTGGGCGTAAACAATCGCCATTTAGGTACGTTCCATACGGATGTGGAGAACTCGTTCCGCATTGCCTCGCTCCTGCCCTCCGAAATTCTGCTGGTATCGGAAAGCGGTATTTCCCAGCCGGACACCGTCAAACGATTGCGGGCCGCAGGATTCCGAGGCTTCCTGATCGGCGAAACCTTTATGCGGAGTGACGACCCCGGGCAGGCATTGCATGACTTCATCCAAGCCGTAGTGTCATGAAACGACTTATCATCAAAGTATGCGGCATGCGAGAACCGGAGAATATCCGCCGAGTGGAGGCTCTTGCTCCGGATTGGATGGGCTTCATCTGCTGGAACGGTTCCAAAAGATACATAGGCCGAACACCGGACTATCTGCCGCAAACCTGCCGCCGTGTCGGCGTATTCGTCAATCCTGAAATGGACGATGTGCTGCAACAAATCGAACGACTCCGGCTCGACATCGTACAACTGCACGGACAGGAAACACCCGACTTCTGCCGGGCTATCAGGGAAAAAACCGGAGAGGCCGAACATCCTGTGGAACTGATCAAGGCGTTCGGCATGACGACCGAAACGCTCCGGCTCACGGAGGCTTTTAAAGAAGTTTGCGACTACTTCCTGTTCGACACGCCGTGCGCCTCGGGGGGCGGAAGCGGTATATGCTTCGACTGGCGCCTGCTCCGCGAATATGACGGACCGGCCCCATTCCTGCTCAGCGGCGGAATCGGACCGGACAGTGTAGAACTGCTGAGCCGTTTTTCCCATCCCCGTTGGATCGGAGTGGATCTGAACTCCCGTTTCGAGACCGCACCGGCACTGAAAGACACGGAAAGCTTGGCCCGATTTATGCAAACAATACGTGAATTATAACCTATATCAACGCTCAAAAACAACATATTATGAATAGAATAAATAAACTGTTCGAAGAAAAGAAAGACCATATACTCTCGTTATACTTCTGTGCCGGACATCCCACGTTGGATTGTGCGCCGAACCTCATTCGTACACTGGCCGCAAAAGGGATTGACATGATCGAAATAGGTATTCCTTTCAGCGACCCTATGGCCGACGGTCCTGTCATTCAAGACGCCGCGACCCAGGCCTTGAGAAACGGAATGAGCCTCCGACTGCTATTCAGCCAACTGAAGAATATCCGCAAGGACGTACAGATACCTCTGCTGCTGATGGGCTATCTCAACCCGATCTTCCACTACGGTTTCGAGAAGTTCAGCCAAAGTTGCACCGATTGCGGAATCGACGGTGTCATTATCCCCGACCTCCCCTTCCATGATTACATGGAGACGTTCAAACCCGTAGCCGACCGATTCGGACTGAAAATCATCATGCTCATCACACCGGAAACCAGCGAAGAACGCATCCGCTTTATCGACCGGAACACCGACGGATTTATCTACATGGTATCATCGGCAGCCATCACCGGAGCACAAAAAGAATTCAATAGCGAAAAGCAGGCCTACTTCAACCGCGTCAACCGGATGGGGCTGAAAACCCCGCGTATGATCGGCTTCGGCATCAATAACCGGCAGACCCTGGAATCGGCACAGCAAAACGCAGCCGGCGCCATCATCGGAAGCCGCTTCGTATCCTTGCTCGGGGAATACCGTACGGCAGACAAGGCCCTCGACCGCCTCTTTGAAGACTTGGAAAAATAAATCCGGATATGTAAAAACACGGACATTTCAAGGGAATACATAAAACATTGTCCTTCAGAATAGTAGGAGACACACTATTCGGACATGAAACGATGTGCGCAGATTGAAAAATCAATCTCAGGCGATTGATTTTTCAATCTGCGCACATCGTTTTTCCATTCTCCGCTTCATGACTTACGCAATAAACAATCTTGAAAATCTCTCCTGCCTACGGTCGTATGTGAACAAAAAGTGATAACTTTGCAAAATGGAATGGATTCATGATCTGCTCTTCGAGCATAGCGCCATACAGGCCATCGTAGTACTGTCCTTAGTCACTGCTGCCGGACTTTGGTTGGGCAAAATAAATCTCATGGGAATTGCCCTCGGTGTCACGTTCGTATTCTTCATCGGAATTCTGGCCGGGCACCTCGGCGTTTCTCTGGATCCATCCATGCTCAACTACGCTGAAAGTTTCGGCCTTGTGTTGTTCGTTTATGCTTTAGGCCTTCAGGTAGGTCCGGGCTTCTTCAGTTCTTTTCTTCACGGCGGTATTCCCCTCAACCTGTTGAGTCTGGGCGTGATTTTCATTGGCACGTCCATGACCGTAGCCATGAGCTATTCGCTGTCCATTCCTCTGCCCGACATGGTGGGCGTACTTTGCGGAGCCACCACCAACACACCGGCCCTCGGTGCCGCCCAACAGGCGCTCAAGCAATTGGGTGAACCTTCGAGCAGCGCAGACTTGGGCGCAGCCGTGACTAATCCCCTCGGCGTGGTCGGTGTGATTTTGGCCATATTATTCCTGCGCAAATGCTTTGTACGCCCGGCAGATCTGGCTGAAAAAGAAGCGGAAACCCTGAACCACCCCTACATCGCAGCCTTTCAGGTGCATAACCCGGGCATATTCCATAAAACCGTCAAGGAACTGGCCCGGCACAGCCATACGAAATTCGTCATATCCCGGCTGTGGAGAGAAGGTAAGGTAACGATCCCTTGCGGCCAAACGGAGTTGCTTGAAAACGACCGTATTCTGGTGGTCACGACAGAAAAGGATATGCCGACACTCACCCTGCTGTTCGGCGAACAGGAAAACCGGGATTGGAACAAGGAAGACATCGATTGGAACAGCATCGACCGCAATTTAGTGTCGCAACACATCGTAGTGACGAAACCGGAAATCAACGGCAAACGGTTGGGATCGCTCCATTTGCGCAACATCTACGACATCAACATCAGCCGGGTATTGCGCAGCGGAGTACAAATCCTGGCTACTCCGGAATTAGTCCTGCAATTGGGCGACCGTCTTACCGTGGTGGCGAGAAATCCGCCATCCGGCGTGTATCCAGCATTCTGGGCCATTCGGTCAACACGCTCAGAGAGCCCAATCTGGCCGCCATCTTCATCGGCATCGTTTTAGGATTGGTGGAAGGTTCCATACCGTTCAGCATACCGGGTGTCAGCACGCCCGTAAAGATGGGGCTGGCAGGCGGCCCCATCATAGTGGGCATACTGGTAGGTTGCTTCGGTCCGCGGCTCCACATGCGCACGTATACCACACGCAGCGCCAATCTGATGTTGCGCGGCATCGGCCTTTCTCTCTATCTGGCCGGACTGGGCATAGATGCGGGCGCCCATTTCTTTGAAACCGTCATCCGCCCCGAAGGTGCCGTTTGGATCGGCTTGGGATTCCTCATCACGGTGATTCCGGTACTCATCATGGCCGTCATCGCCATGCGATGCTGCCGAATGAATTTCGCCACCACGTGCGGCATGCTGTGCGGCAGCATGGCCAACCCCATGGCATTGAACTACGTGAACGACACTCTCCCCGGTAACGACGCCTCCGTAAGTTATGCCACAGTCTATCCTTTAGGCATGTTCCTACGGGGTAGTGTTTCACCTAGTGTGTCTGATCGAAGGCCCCCAAGCCTGTAGACCTCAG
>JAJPYK010000209.1:0-13031 GCA_021205005.1 Paraprevotella sp.
CGGCCCCTGGGAATACTCGCCTTACAATCCGATCGTACATACGTACAACGACAGCGATCCCTGGTGGTCGAAAGGACACGGCACCTTGATCGACGATGCCGACGGGCATTGGTGGATCGTCTACCACGCCTATGCACAAGGCTATCATACCTTGGGCCGCCAGACGTTGATAGATCCGGTGGAATGGACCTCGGACGGATGGTGCCGAATCCAAACCGATGCCCGCCCACTTCCGGTACAAGATCCGGAACGCCACGGCATGCGCCTCTCCGACGATTTCAAGGCCGATAGTCTCGGACTGCAATGGACATCTTGGAAAGAGAACGCCACAAACCTGCTGTCTTTCGGGCCGAAAGGAATGGCCGTACCGGGAAAGGGGACCAGTCCCGCCGACGCCCGACTACTGTTGGTCACGGCTACGGACAAAAGCTATGAGCTGAAAGCCGAAATCACATTAGACAAAGGTAGCACGGGCGGCTTGATCCTGTTCTACAATGAAAAGGCCTTTGCCGGCCTGACCTCGGACGGAAAGAATTTCACCCTATACAAGGATGGGGAGCATCATGAAACATTCCGCTCGTCTCTCAAACGCCATTTCCACGTCCGCCTGCTCAATCGTGCCAACCGGCTGACGGTGTCGGTAAGTCCGGACGGCCGCACATGGAACGAACTGGCTGCCGATATAGACGTCTCCGGCCTGCATCATAACAATTACGGAGGGTTCTATGCCTTGCGCCCCGCACTCGTTTCGGCCGGCAAAGGCACGACCGTGTTCCGCAGTTTCGACTATCGCAACGCAGTCCCGCAAGAAAAAGATATGGCGGCCTACCTCATGGTATACCATCAGGACGAAGACCACAGCCTGCACGCCGCCCTCAGTCGCGACGGCTACACCTTCACTGCGCTCAACCACGGAAAGCCCATCATTTCCGGCGACACCATAGCCGAACAAAAAGGCATCCGCGACCCGCACATCTATCGCGGTCAGGATGGAGGCTTCTATCTGGCCATGACCGATCTGCACATCTATGCCCAGCGCGAAGGTTACCGCAATACGGAATGGGAACGCGACGGAAAAACTTTCGGATGGGGCAACAACCGCGGACTGGTATTGATGAAATCGTTCGACCTCATTCATTGGACACGCACTCACATCCGCCTTGACAAATTGTCCAAAGAGTTCGAACAGATCGGCTGTGCCTGGGCGCCCGAGACTGTATATGACCCGCAGAGCGGACGCATGATGATCTATTTTACCATGCGCTTCGGCAACGAGCAGAACAGCCTGTACTACATGTATGTCAACAACGACTTCAACCGTATCGAATCCACCCCGCAGATTCTTTTCGAATATCCGGTTCAAGACGTATCGGCCATCGACGGCGACATCACTCCCTTGTGGAACCCTGAAAAACAAAAGATGGAATACCGCCTGTTTTACGTCTCTCACGAAGGAGAATCCGGCATCAAGCAAGCCGTGTCCGATCGTATCGACGGAGGATATGTGTATGACCCGCGCTGGTATGACTTCGAACCCGGAGCATGCGAAGCGCCCACGGTATGGAAACGTATCGGCGAACAAAAATGGGTATTGATGTACGACATCTTCAGCATCCAGCCGCACAACTTCGGCTTTGCAGAGACCACAGATTTCGTACATTTCAAGAATCTCGGCCACCTGTCTGAAAAAGACTGCCCGATGAAAGCCACCAACTTCGCTTCTCCCAAGCACGGTGCGGTGGTCCAACTGACGAGCGAAGAAGCCGACCGTTTAGAAAACTATTGGAACAACAAAGCCCGATAAAGTCGTACACACCTCGCCGACACAGGTAGATGGAAGCACACGGAAGACCGATTCTGCGGCAGCCCCACAAACATCTGGCCCCGCAAGATCGGCCTTCGTCCGTTTTTAATTCTTTTTAACTCGATATGGACTGATCGTTCTTTCCGCTCGTTCGTATTAGATATAAATGGATCTGACCAAACCATCTAACCTAAAAGAATAAACGAACATGAGAAAGTTAAAAGAAAAGATCGGATGGCTGCTGACAATGTTCCTCACGGCATTCACAGCCCCGCAGCTACAGGCACAGGAAGAAGGATTACGCCTGCATCTCGATTTCGAGAATGTCACGGGGACGTCCGTACCGGATGCAGCGTCATCCGGCATCAAGGCATCACTGAAAAACTCGGCCAAAGTCGTCGAAATGGGGAAATACCATGTACTCGACTTGGGAAACAGCTCCGGCTATCTGGACCTGACAAGCCAGGCAGGAACGCTGTTCAAAGGATTGGATACGTACACCCTCTCCATGTATAACCGTGTGGACGAAACGGCCTCACTGACCGGGAACGGTTATTCCCTTTGGACATTCTCCACGTCCGAAGCTTGTACGGCTTCCGAAGGTAAGTATTCCGCCTATCGCCTCAACGTACAACGCTTTGCCAATTCCACCGGAGGATATGCAAGCGAAACGGGTTTTGAAGTAGGAACCGAATCCGAAAAAGGAAAATGGATACACGTATTATACAAGCAAAACGGAGCAAAAGGACAACTCTATCTCAACGGAGTGCTGAAGGGAGCCGGTAATGCCATGCCGCTGAACTCTGCCAACTTTACGTCGGACATCCCTTATTCCTGGATCGGACGTCCCGCATTCTCGGGTGACAGCTATTTAGCCCAAACGCTGGTCTGCGACATCCGTTTATATGATAGGGAGTTGTCCGCGGCCGAGATTACGGCATTGGCCGCACAAACGGACGATCTGGACTATGAGTACCGCTACGGCACGACCGGAGATTTCAGTACATTGCAACAGGAAATAGAGCAGGCGAAACAGATTTTAGGCGGGATTTCCCCGACGGATTACCCGCAAGCCGCGACCGACCAATACCGAGATGTCATCAAACTGGCTCAGTCCATCCTGAAAGAGGGCCGGGCCAGCCAGACGCTCATAGACAAACAAATCGCCCAATTGCAGGAAGCACAGAAAACGTTCGAGCAAAGCCGGGGCTTTGTGTTTGACGAAGAAAGTGCGACATCGGGATATGATACCGACAGGGGGTTCAAACATCCGGGAGGACTGCATACGCAAGCAGATTTCGATCGCATACGCAAGCAGTTGGATGAGCGCAACACCAAAGTAACGGCGGCCTACAACATCTTGCAAAACGCAGAGTATGCACAATCCAACTGCGCCACATGGCCCGTGGTCACGATTATCCGGGGAGGCGGAGTCGGAGAGAATTATATCAATGCGGCACGAGGCGCCACCATCGCCTACCAGAACGGCCTGAGATGGCAGATAGACGGTTCGAGGGAGCATGCCCAACATGCCGTGGACGTACTGATGTCGTGGGCACGCACCACAACCGGCATCGGCGGAGATTCCAACTACGCTCTGGCTGCCGGACTCTACGGATATGAATTTGCACAGGCCGCCGAATTGGTCCGCGATTACGACGGATGGAGCAAAGAAGACTTCGAAGAATTCAAACGATGGATGATGAACGTATGGTATCCCTCATGTATCGGATTCTTGCGCGGACGCAACGGGACATGGGAAAATGCGGCCAATATCCCTGCTGCCGGCTACGGCAAACAAGGCCAACGACCGGGACACTATTGGTCTAACTGGGATTGTGCAACGTATTGGCGGTCATGAGCATCGGCATATTATGCGATGACGTGTTCATCTACAATCAAGGATTGTCTTTCTATAAGTACGATCAGGCGGGCACTTATACACCCAACCGTGGCGAAAGCATCGACAACGACGGACTTACGGACTTTCTCGGCAATCTGGTCCCTGTCGTGGCCGACGACGACCGCGGAGCATACGGCCAACTCGGACAGATGCAAGAGAGCGGACGAGACCAGGGACATGCCACCATGGCCGCCGGACTGGCAGTAGACATCTGCCAAATCGCCTACAATCAGGGAGACGATCTGTATTCTTATATGGACAACCGGCTCGCAGCCGGACTGGAATTCATTGCCGCATATAATAACGGCGGAGTAGAAGCCGAGGATCTGCCGTGGACCACTTACCGGTACGCCGACTGCCGCACGGCATGGCACAATGCCTGGGTACAAACCGGTCCTAATCCCGGCGAGCGCGGGGCAGCCCGTCCTTATTGGGGAAGGGTCATCGGGCATTACGAAGGAGTGAAAGGCGTCAAGATGAAGTACAGCGAAATGGCCTTGGAACAAATGGGTATCGACGGCGGAGGTCTGGGCGGTACAAGCGGCGGATATGACCATTTGGGTTATTCCGTTCTGACTTGTACGAGAGACGCCATCACCCCCGACCAGGCCCCGACCTTGCTCACCCCGCTAATGGAATACAACGGCACAAGCGTGGAACACAATGAACTCGGAGGACTGCGCAATACCTATCTCATAGAACCGACCACGGCACTCCCCGCAGGTACGTTGGTCACCCTCAGTCCGCAACTTCCGAAGGGAACGGCAGACACGGGACAATGGAAATGGAATACAGGAGAACACACGAAAGACCTCACCGTGGCCGCCAACCGGAGCAAGGTCTATCGTGTCACTTATACGAACGCCAACGGCGTGGAGAGTGAACAGGTATTCACCCTGGCCGTAGAAGGAGATTGCGCAGAAAGCGAAGTGGAAACCTACATCACCACGAACGGCGTGCGGACAGCAGGCGATTCGGCTACTGTCATGTACGGCGATGCCGTAACACTCGAAATCTACGGACGTACCGGATGGGGATATTACAGTTGGGAGAACGGAGCCACCACGGCTACCGTCACGCTACCTGCCGTCACCACCAGTCGCGACATTTCCGCTTTCTTCATCAGCCAGGGAGGGCGCAAAAACAAAGTGACCTTCCATCTCAACGTACAAAGCCAGCGCCCGGACTTCATCCTCAACGGGCAAACTTATACAGATTCACTCGTCGTCATCGCCGCTGCCGGTTCCGACGTCACGCTTGCCCCCACGCCCTCGGACGCACAGACCTACGGGACATGGCAATGGAGCGACGGCTCCACAGCTTCATCGTTGACCTTGGAAAATCTGCAAACCTCAGGAGAATATACTGTGAGATATACCGTGGACGAAACGACATACAGTTGTACTTACAGAATCTACGTAAAAGATGAGAACTACCGTCTGCCGGAAGCCGGCGACTATTACATCCGTTACCTTCCGGACGACACGTACCTGACCAATCTGAACGGAACCGGTACTTCTCCCGTATTCGCCGTTCGAAACGAGGCCTCTCCCTCCTCGCAGCAATGGCACATAGAAAACACATCGGGAGTGAGCACCTACTCCATCCAATCCCTACGGGACAGTACGGGACTGAACAAGGAAGGTACGCTCGTAGCCCGTCCCCTCAAGGCGTTCCGTTTCTCCGGCGTGGCGGGAAGCGATCGGCTCGCCATCCAGAAAAGTGTCACCTCAGGCCCCAAATATTGGTACGTGAAAGCGGACGGCAGCATTGACTTTGCGGCCACCGAAGATGCCACGGACTATCCTTTCGAACTTATCGCCGTAGAAGGCGGAAACAGCATAAATCAGCCGACAGCAGACGGAAACAAAAAGATTACTGCCGTCACCTATTATACTCCCGGCGGAATCCGCATGAACCATCCCAGCAGAGGCATTAATATCCGGCAAACCATATACGCCGACGGCGAGACGAAACAAGACAAGATCGTCATACGCTAAAAACGCGGAGAATCGCCCCATAACAAGACGACGCAAGAATAAAGATCACTCCATTTAAGGTCGGAGATGCAAAAAAAGACGCCGACAACGGCTGCAAGTGAAATAAAAAAATTATATTTGCAACCCGAACGGAATATGAAAAAATGGATTTCTTTTTCTTGCGTCGTCCTTGTTTCGCTATGGCTGGCAGGCTGTAGCGCAGAGAGCAACGTCAAGAAAGGAGACAAGTTTTACTCCATAGGAGAATATTTCGAGGCGGCAGCGGAATACCGCAAGGCTTATATGCGCACCAAACCCAAAGAACGGGCCAAACGGGGAGAGAGAGCTTACAAGGCCGCCGACTGCTTCCGACGCATCAACTACACGGCACGAGCCATCGGTTCGTACCAAAACGCCGTACGATAGCTTTACCCCGACAGCATCGTCTTCTTCTATCTGGCCGAGATGCTGCGCAAAAACGGCGACTACAAGAAAGCCACAGAAAATTACGAGACTTATCTCCAATATAAACCGGACGACGTATTGGCCCGCAACGGACTGCAGGGCTGTACGCTTTCGCCGCTATGGAAAAACCATCCCACCTTATATACGGTCAAGAAGGAAGCCCTGTTCAACGGCCGACGTACGGACTACTGTCCGATGCTGACCGGTGACGACATGGACATGCTCTATCTGACCTCCACTCGGCCACAGGCTACCGGAAACGATTTGAGCGGAATCACGGGAGTCAAAGCGGGCGATATATTCGTCTCCAAGAAGGACGAAAAGGGAAAATGGCAAGCCCCCGAGGCTTTGGAGTCTGAAGTCAACAGCGAATATGACGAGGGGGCATGCGCCTTCTCGCCGGACGGAAAGACGATGTACTTCACCCGCTGTACGTCCGATCCCGAGTACCCACGCTACGCGCAAATCTACACTTCCGAACGGACGGACGCTTCATGGAGCACCCCCAAACTGCTGGAAATTTCCAAAGATACCTTATCTTCTTACGCCCATCCCACGGTATCGCCCGACGGACAGTGGCTGTATTTCGTGTCCGACATGCCGGGCGGCATGGGAGGACTTGACATCTGGCGCGTACAAATCGGCGATCATGGGCTGGGAGGAGTGGACAACCTCGGCCCGCCCATCAACACACCGGGCAATGAGATGTTCCCATCTTTCCGACCGAACGGAGAACTTTATTTCTCATCCGACGGACATATCGGTATGGGAGGGCTCGACCTATTCTGCGCCAAACAGGACAGCACAGGCACGTGGAGCGTGGAAAACCTGAAATATCCCATGAATTCGTCCGGAGACGATTTCGGCATGACATTCGACGGACTGCATAACCGCGGATTTTTCAGCACGAACCGGGGAGATGCCCGCGGTTGGGACCACATCATGAGCTTTGAATGCCCGGAAGTGCTCATCACCGTAAAGGGATGGGTTTACGAGAAAGACGGATACGAACTGCCCAACGCCTTGGTCTATATGGTGGGAAACGACGGTACCAACCTGAAACTGAGCTTGAAAGGAGACGGCTCGTTCACGCAGGAAATCAAGCCGAACGTGGATTACGTCTTCCTGGGCACTTGCAAGGGCTTCCTGAACCACAAGGAGCAGTTGCGCGCCGACACCAGCAGCGTAAGCAAGGAATACGTCTTGCAATTCGAACTGCCGTCCATCACGGCTCCGGTGCTGGTAGACAACGTGTTCTATGCTTTCGACAGTGCCGAACTGACCGATTCGTCCACACTCGCCTTGGATTCGCTCGTAACTCTGATGGAAGAAAACCCGAACATTACGATCGAGCTCAGTTCACACTGCGACTATCGGGGCAACAACGCCTACAACATCCGGCTGTCGCAACGCCGTGCCGAATCCGTGGTGAAGTATCTGATCTCGCACGGTGTGGCATCCGACCGCCTGACGCCTATCGGCTATGGAAAGAACCGCCCCAAAGTCATCCGGAAACGACTGACCGAACGTTACCCGTTCTTACATGAGAACGATACGCTGACCGAGGCTTTCATCAAGAAGCTTCCGGCCGAGCAGCAGGAAATCTGCAATGCGCTGAACCGACGCACGGAGTTCCGCGTGCTGCGTACCACGTACGGTCTCTTCGACGAGCCTGCCGACACGCCTAAAAACAACACGGAGGCGACGAAAGAGCAATCCACTTCCGACGCCTCTTCCTCCCCACACTGACATACGGCCGGGGGGACAAGATTTACGTAAACAGAAAAACATCATTTTTCAATCTGCGGCAAACGAAAAATTTTTCTCCGCAGATTGATTTTTTTTCTTCCGCAGAAAAAATTATCATTCTCCGCACCTGGGATTCACGTATGCGCCATGGGGCGTTTTTCCCCTCCCTCGCCCCTTTCGCGAATCCGATGCAAGCCATAGAAAACCACGAGGCAGAAGTTTTCCTTCTGCCTCTTCATCTTTTATCTTCAGACCGACAACACCATCGGTAAATTCTTCTTCTCAGCTAAATGCTTCTTCAGGAAGTCCTTGACCAGATCGATCAGTTTCAAGCATCCTTCGCACATCTCTTCGTCCTGTGTCTGATATTCCAGATCACCGCATACCGATCCTGTGGAATGCTCCTGCTTCACCGTACAATAGTCCAAGAACTGATGAATCTTGTGCCAATAACGATAGTCGATAAAACGTGTCAGGAAGTTACGCTGCCGCCCCTCCATGACAATAATAAAATCGGCTTGTTTGAGCAAGTCGCCTACCTTTTCAGGTCCACTGTTTTCCGGAGTCTGCTCCCCGTTGGAGGTCACACCCCACACGGCAATGTCAGCCGATTCAAATTCTATACCCGACACACCCGCCTCCTGCAACTTCTTCTTAAAGAGGTATTCTACAAAAGGCAATCTACAAGCGCACCCGGATCCTATAAATAAAATTTTCATGGCGCCAACAGATTTAATTAAACATACGGACTGTCATACGGACTATGACGTCTTTGTATGCAGTCTTATTAAATTATTCTCGCGCCGTAATGTAGTGTTTTTCCACTAAAACGCAAAAGAAAACGAGCAAAAAATTCCTTAATTTTGGTATTTTTCACACAAAATATTGCCATTATCACTCCATAAATGAATGTTACAAGGCGTCCGGAAGATAAGCTGTACGTATTTTCCATTCCGGAGGATATAAGTTATTGGCTCGGGTTCCTATGTTCTTTACAAAACCGAGCGGAACGCCACGGAAAGTCAGCAGGACATATCCCTTCGGCGTACCGGCAGGCAAGACCAACGATTCTTTACGCAAATAGGCCACTGACAGGGAACGATCTGCGGCTATCGCCGGAAAAACGTCGGGATTCAACTCGACCGACATGGCCAAGGCATGAAGGGGTGTCCAGTCTTTCCCCTTCAAGGTCGCCACCCGAATGCCGGCTTGCAGGACTTTCACCGCGCGTTGCAAACAGCCGATGCGGTCGGCAAAAACGGTCCGCACCGCCCCAAGCTCCTGACCTGTCATCCGAAAGTCGAAATCGCCGGAACAACGCAGCCACGACTTGCAGAGGGAAGGAACGGCACATGAGGTTCGTACCGCTTCTTTTTTTCCTCCTTTCGACCGTCCGCACGAAGCGGGCGTGACAGGAAGGGAGGCGGCATCATCTTCACCTTTCTTCCTCAAAACAGCCATGAAAAAACCCTCGCCCCGTGCAAGCCCTTGTATAAAATGGTAAACGGGCCACGCATCGGCTTCTGTTCCGGCGGATGTGTCGGAGCACGAAGACCATAAATCCCCTACGATACCCCAGTCGGGCTCGACTTCCAACGGGAGCACTTCAGCCCCGAGTTCACGGGCTATCCAGGCCACATTCTCTTCGTCTTCATACGAATTCAGCGTGCAAGTGCTGTACAACAGCAGTCCGCCCGGGCGCAACGAAGGCCACACGTCACGCAGGATCTCCCGCTGACGCTCCCGACACATCATGACCTGATCCATGCTCCAGCCCGTCACGGCCTCTTCTTCCTTGCGGAACATGCCCTCGCCGGAACAAGGCACATCAGTCACAAGCAGATCGAAAAATGAGTGAAGAGCGGCAAAATCCGCCGGATAACTCTGCGTCACCACCACATCGGGATGCCCCCACTTCGTCAGATTCTCCACCAGCACTTGAGCACGCGGACGTATCGGCTCATTGGAAACCAGCAAACTGCCCTCCGGCAGGAGAGAACGCAAGTGAGTGGACTTTCCTCCCGGAGCGGCGCACAGATCCAAAGCCACCACAGGACGGGTGACATAACGACGCAAAGCCACCTCCAGAAACGTGGAAGCAGCCTCCTGTACGTAATACACACCGGCATGGAAAAGCGGATCGAAAGTAAACGCCGGACGTTCCCTCAGATAGAAACCCGAACCGGACGCCCAAGGCACTGGGGCATCGTAACCGTCCGCCTGTTCCGGCTTCCAAGCGGCATAATGCGCCTTGAACGGATTCAACCTCACGCTCACCGAAGGGGCATCTCCCAATGCCGCCTCGAACAAACGGTAGCGTTCAGCCCCCAACAGTCGGGCTGCATAGTCTTTAAAGGCCTGTGGTATTTGCACTTGCATCATATCGTCTTTTTATAGGATAAAAGTAGACAAAAAAAACGGAGCGGACAACAAATCCCGCATTTATAGCCGGCGATGGAAGAAAAAAACTATCTTTGCAAGAAAAAGAGATATGATGAATCATATAAAACACGGCGAAATGGGGAGCATCTGCCTCGGACTGCTCCTTTGCCTGCTGGCAGTCTTCCTCCGGCCGACTGTCATCCGGGCCCAAAACGGCATCACCGTCTATTCCGATACGGTATCGGCATTAGAGGACACACCGGACGACAGTGTCTGGGATCACAGCGGGAACTCCGCGGCATCTCCGTCCACGCCCCTGCCAGACGATTGGGAGGACAACGGCTTCTTCGACTTCATGTCGCATGTATTGGGACTGACCGGATTCGTACTTATCCTCGTGGCCATAGGCATCTTCCTATTTCCTCTCATCGCTATCGGAGTCATCATTTATCTGATCTATCGTCTAAATCAGGAAAAACGACGGAACGAAGAGGGGGGCCGCTCCACGGCTCGTCCGCAGGCAATGGACGAAGCGACGCAAGTCATGCAGCTCAAACAACTGCCCATAAGAAGAGCTTGCTGGGGCGTCGGACTGATAGTGGTCGAGCGCATTGCCGACATTACGTTCCTTCTATACCTCGTCGGCGTCGTCCTGCTCTGTATGGCCGCGGGCAACCTGCTGACGGCTTTGACACATAAGAAACAAGATTAAGAAAAGTCTATATATGAAACAATACCTCGATTTGCTTCACCGTATTCTGGACGAAGGGGTGGAGAAAGACGACCGGACGGGCACGGGTACGCTCAGTATCTTCGGTCACCAAATGCGCTTCAATCTGGAAGAGGGTTTCCCTCTGCTGACCACAAAAAAACTGCATTTGAAATCGATCATCTACGAATTGCTGTGGTTTCTGCAGGGAGACACCAACGTGAAATATATGCAAGAACATGGAGTGAAGATATGGAATGAATGGGCCGACGAAAACGGAGATTTAGGACATATCTACGGCTACCAATGGCGGTCGTGGCCGGACTATTCCGGCGGATTCATAGATCAGATTCAGGAAGCCGTGGACACGATCAAACGCGATCCCAACTCCCGCCGCATCATTGTCAGTGCGTGGAACGTGGGGGACCTAAAACACATGAACCTGCCCCCTTGCCATGCTTTCTTCCAATTCTATGTGGCCCGCGGCCGCCTCTGTTTGCAACTCTACCAACGAAGCGCAGATACTTTCCTCGGCGTACCGTTCAATATCGCTTCCTACGCCCTCCTGCTCATGATGATGGCCCAAGTGACAGGTCTGAAAGCAGGTGACTTCATACATACGTTGGGTGATACCCATATCTACAAGAACCATCTGGAACAGGTGAAACTGCAACTCACGCGCACTCCTCGTCCCTTACCTCGCATGACAATCAATCCGGACGTAAAAAACATCTTTGATTTTAAGTTCGAAGATTTCACTTTGGAAGATTATCACCCTTGGCCGCACATTGCGGGGGCGGTATCCGTGTAAGGCCGGACATTCTGCATCATATTAACCACGAACCTCATTATGGTATCCATCATTGCAGCCATCGCGCTCAATCGCGCCATCGGTCTTGAGAATAAATTGTTATACTGGCTTCCCGAAGATCTGAAGCGTTTCAAATCGCTCACCACAGGACATACCATCATCATGGGAAGGAAAACGTATGAATCCCTCCCCAAAGGTGCTTTGCCTAACCGGCGCAACATCGTGTTAAGCCGGCAACCTCAGCGTGCATATCCCTGTACGGAAGTCTATCATAGTCTGGACGAAGCATTGGGACATTGCAGTAAAGAAGAGGTGTTCATCATCGGCGGAGAAAGTGTCTATCGGGAAGCTCTCACCTTCTGTGACAGGCTTTACCTTACGGAAATCGAGGATCTTCCGGCACATGCAGACGCTTTCTTCCCCTCCTTTGCTCTCGATGAATGGGAACTTGTACAGATCCAACAGTACCAAGCTGACGAAAAGAATAAATTCAACTACGCTTTCAAAGACTACAAAAGGAAGAGACAGGTTACGCCATGATGCCAACCTCTCGCGGAAATACCCGATCCGTACGGTCGATCCCCATACGGATAAATCAAGAAAAGACTGCTTTCCTCATGTGAAAACAGTCTTTTTTTCGCTACGGTCAAAGAACGATCCTATTCCTTGAAGCTTCCCTCCTCGTCTTCCGAAGAAGCGTCTAAAAGCTCACCGGCCGCTTCTCCCTTCTTATGCCGGGACTCAGGTATCGGCATTTGTCGATTGATGGCTTCATGGAAAGAAATGATCGTCTCGGAACGTTGCAATCCCAGAGGCTGCAATTTATCGTGAATGAGACTCAGCATGTGGTGGTTGTTCCGTGCGTAGATCTTGATGAACATATCATAATCTCCGGTAGTATAATGGCATTCCACCACTTCCGGAATCATTTTCAGGCGTTCCACCACCCGATCGAAATCGGAAGGATCTTTCAAGAAGAGTCCTACATAAGCACAAGTATCATAACCGATACTCTCCGGATCCAGCACATACTGGGAACCTTTCAAGACCCCTAAACGGGTCAATTTCTGAATACGCTGATGAATAGCAGCGCCCGATACATGACACGCTCTGGCTACTTCCAAAAAAGGAATACGTGCATTGTCTGCAATTAAATTAAGAATCTGCTCGTCCAGAGCATCCAAATTTGCCATACCCATAAGTCTATCTTATTATTTATTGCATAAATA
>JAJPYK010000209.1:13041-13649 GCA_021205005.1 Paraprevotella sp.
AAAAAGAAAGAGATCGGCATTAAATCACAAAAAAAACGGTGCTTCTAATGCAGAAACACCGTTTTCTTATAATGTCAAGTCTCATCAGTTGCGTTTCGACGCTGAATAGTTGATTTTCAACGCCCATGATTTACGCAACACTTGTTTGATATCCGTAATGATACCCATCTGAGTATGCTGATCTACTTTCAACGAAACCGTTTGTGCGGCCTGATCGGTCATTCGCGTACGCTCTTCTGCAATAAAATCCATTACTTCCGAAGGTTCTGCAAAACGATCGTTCAATTGAATTCGAGTACCTGAGCCCATCACCGGCCTTAATTGATCCGTCGGCGGGCCGACATAGATAAACGAAACCGTGGACTTCTTTTCCAGCTTCTCCAACTCCGTACCTGAGGGCACCGTGAACTTCACCTTCAGAGTCACTTCACGCATTGAGGTTACAATCATGAAGAAAAACAGAATGGAAAAGATCAAGTCAGGAAGTGAAGAAGTGTTCAATTCGGGCATCTCTCTACCGCCGTTCTTATTAAATCTGCTCATCACTTGCTCCCTCCATAATTTTTAGGTTCTGCCTCCGAAATCTTCTGTGGATAATAATCGCGTAC
>JAJPYK010000209.1:13659-15813 GCA_021205005.1 Paraprevotella sp.
CGGCCTGTTGCTCATCGTTCAGCGCGGCATATACCTTGCCAAATTTGGCTTTGCTCAGCTCGTCACGCAATTCATTATATGCACGAACCAATTCATTCTGAACTTGGAAATATACATTATAACTCGTACCACGGTCGGTCTGAATTGAAATCACATGCTTATCCGTTACCCAACAAACGCCTAACAACGGGATATTCACGGCATGCTTCTCTGGCAAATTGTGGTCATTGTTCTCATTCTTAATGAAAGCCTTCGCCCTATCGCACAATTGCGTGATATCGATATAATCGCCTCCACACAGAAGCTGCCCTGCCGCATTGATCTTTACGTTCAGCAAATTCCTCTCCTTCACATCTATCTGGGCTTCCTGCTGTTCATCTTCAGGAGGAGGTGGCAATCGTCTGGCCAAGCCGGAGTCCGTATCCATTGAAGTTGTCACAAGGAAGAAGATAAGCAAAATGAAAGAAATATCTGCCGTAGAACTGGCGTTCAAACCCGGTACTTTTCTTTTTTTCCGTGCCATTCTTCTCTACTTTTTTAGGTCTAATCAATTCCTTCTCTTAAATACACCCGACATGTTCACCAGCATAACTACAGCTGCAAGCACTAACAAGATGTACGTTGAAACAAGAAACATATCCGTTACAGAGACCATATAACCCGGAGTTACTGTTCCGTCAGCCGCTGTGAAATCCTTTTCATTCAAGTTGCACAGAAGTCCGATCAACAACGATACAAACATAAGAATGAAAGAGAATGCAGAAACCTTTCCTCCCGGAACCCCGCTAATATTCTTTCCGCTGGTGCCCATTGAGATTTTCACACCTCTGATGACACTCCACACACCCAAAACACAGGTGATCACAAACAAACCGTACATCAGCCACATAAGGGCTTCCGTACAATACGGAGCATTCAATCCGTTTTCTTCATTATTATATCCGTATCCGAAGAACGCTGCAAAGACGATAATGATGATCGCAAAGCAAGCATAGAGGACATAATAAGAAGTCATATACTTCTTAGTTGCTGCCATAATTGCATCTTACTTTTTAAGATTATGCTTCATGCACATATCCAATAGAGAGATGGTGGCCTCTTCCATATTGGCTGTGATTGATTCGATCTTAGACAGGATATAGTTATAGAATGTTTGCAGAATCAGAGCCACGATAATACCGAAAATAGTCGTGATCAAGGCCACTTTCATACCACCAGCCACAATCGACGGAGAAATATCACCGGCAGCCTGGATATCATCGAAGGCCATCACCATACCGATCACCGTACCCAAGAACCCGAGTGACGGAGCCATGGCGATAAACAACGTGATCCATGAACAACCTTGTTCCAGATAGCTGGCCTGTACGCTACCGTATGCCGTTACCGAACGCTCAACATCTTCCACGCCATCGTTGAAACGCATCAGTCCCTGATAGCAGATTGAAGCGATAGGACCGCGCGTATTACGACAAATCGTCTTAGCACCTTCGATATCACCCGTCTTCAATTTATCTTCGATCTGATTCATCAATTTCTTTGAATCGATTTCAGCAAGGCTCAAATAAATAATACGTTCGATGCAGAAAGCCAAACCGAAAACCAAAGCGATGGCAACCAACGACATGAAGCCGGCACCACCTTCAATGAATTTTGTTTTCAATGCTTTATGGAAGCTTTCTTCTTCTATCGGAGCTGACGTGGAGGATTCCACATCATCCGCAGCCTTTACCTCAGCCGTATCCATGGCAGAACTGTCCGTAGCGGCACTGTCTACTTTTGCGGCAGCCCCAGAAGCAGCGGCAGCAGAATCAGCCTGTGCCATCATGGATTGGGTCGCACCGAATGCAAGAACTCCAAACATCGCAATAATTGCAAATAACTTTTTCATTGTGTGTCTAATTTTTTAAGATTAATATTTTATTCGTTATTTTCCTGTTTTATCGTGTTTCTGCGGAGAGAGGGGGATTCGAACCCCCGATACGCTTTGGACGTATACACGCTTTCCAGGCGTGCCTCTTCAGCCACTCGAGCATCTCTCCTTAACAAAACGGGCGCAAGTTACAAAA
The DNA here is from genome assembly GCA_021205005.1 of Paraprevotella sp. Lineage (GTDB taxonomy): Bacteria > Bacteroidota > Bacteroidia > Bacteroidales > Bacteroidaceae > Paraprevotella. Next base: position 15,729 of record JAJPYK010000209.1, read on the forward strand.
AAAAGTAGTACCCGCCCCGTTTTCAGCTACAAAAATATTCTTTTTTTTTGGGACTATAATCATCATGCACGAAAAAAGTTTGTTT
>JAJPYK010000163.1 GCA_021205005.1 Paraprevotella sp.
CAGTCACGGCCGTTGGGTCGTATTCAGCAGCCGACGGGATGACGGAAACTATACACGTCCCTTCATCGCCTATTTCGGTAAGGATGGGAAAGGGGGAAAACCGTTCGAGTTGCCTCAGGAGGTACCTGATAAGCATCGTCGTTTCATGCGGAGCTATAATGTTCCGGAGTTCATGAAAGGACCGGTGAAGGTTTCGCCTCAAGAGTTTGCTTCCGTGATTAAAAATACGGAGGCAGTCCCGGCCCGGCTGAAAAACTGATGAACTAAAAACATAACAATATCATATCGTGAGAAATCGTATTTTTAAAGGCCTGATGCTGTCTTATCTGGTTTTTATGGCTACGGGCGGAGCCAAAGCTCAAGGTTCTTTAGAGGACTATCGGAGGGCTTATGCACTCTATGATCGTTTTAACGCCACACAAGTGTATAATGATCCGACGGACATTCGGTGGGAGGGCAACCGGGCTTTTCATTATTCTGCGTATACGGCTGACGGGTTGAATTATTATATAGGAACCGTACCGGAGGATGCGCAAGGTACAGCGGATATAAAGGTGGTGGATTTGGAGGCCTTGGCTTCTTTATTGTCTCGGGAAACAGGGAAAGAGGTGAAACGCAACCAGTTGCGGCTGACCGCATTCAAGGTCGATCCAGAGCATCCTTCGTCCATATCTTTTGAGTTCGACGGTCTCTTATGGCGAGTGGGACAAGCGTGTAGTCAACATCCGAGTGTAGAGCAAAAGGAGGAAAGACCGCATGAAGGAGTGCGGTCGAAACCGCGCCATTGGATGGAAGTTGATGATGAGAAAGGAGAACCTCCGGTGGTATCGCCCGACGGCAAGCGGAAAGCTTATATTAAGAATGACAATGTGTATGTCTGCGACAGCGACGGAAGTCACGAACGTGCGTTGAGTAATGACGGAACGTCCGGTAATTACTACTCAAGCTGGATTCGCTGGAGTCCGGATAGTAAGCGTGTTTGTACAAATAAGATTAGGCCTGCACAAAAGCGTTATGTATATTACGTGGAGAGTTCGCCTCGTACACAACTACAACCTATTTTGCATCAGCAGGAATATGCAAAGCCGGGCGATGAACTGCGGTTTAAGATTCCTTGCGTCTTTAATGTAGAAACAGGTCAGGCCATTATGCCCTCCACTGACCTTTTCGACCGGCAGTATGATCTGATCGGACCGGATTGGAACGTCGACGGTACTAAAGTGACCTTTGAATACAATGAACGCGGACATAAAGTCTATCGTATGCTGGAACTGGATGCTGAGACGGGACAGGTACGTACATTGGTGGAGGAGAGCAGTCCGACCTTTGTCAATTATCATCGTACATACCGCCATGTATTGAAAGACGGCAAACGAATGATTTGGATGAGCGAACGGGATAACTGGACGCATCTTTATATGATAGACTTGGACAAAGGTAAGGTGAAGTTTCAGATTACGAAAGGAAACTGGGTGGTGCGTAACGTACTTAAGGTAGACGAGGATAAACAAACGATCTACTTTACCGCCAGTGGGGTGAACCCAAAAGAAGATCCCTATCAGGTCCATTATTACAAGATCGGTCTGGATGGGAAGGATATGGTTTGCCTTACTCCGGAAGACGGTAATCATACGGCTGTATTCAATCATGACTATACGATGCTGATAGATCATTATTCTAAGGTAGACGCGGCTCCGGTCACGAAGATATGCTGGGTAGAGGGCGACGTACCCAAGAGTAGTCTGTTGGCACAGGCCGATTTGGGAAGAATACAAGATGCCGGATGGGTGGCTCCCGAAATCTTCACCGCTCCGGGACGGGATGGAACGACTCCGATGTGGGGCATCATTCAAAGGCCTACGAACTTCGATCCCGCAAAAAAATATCCGATTATCGAATATATTTATGCCGGTCCGGGAGATGCTTATACACCGAAAAGCTTCATGCCGTATAATTGGACCACGACGGCTCTGGCTGAGTTGGGTTTTATCGTCGTGCAATTGGATGCTATGGGCACTTCGTATCGAGGAAAGAAGTTTGAAGACGTATGCTATAAGAATCTGAAAGATGCCGGATTCCCCGATCGTATCCGGTGGATCGAAGCCGCAGCGGAGAAGTACCCTTACATGGACACTACCCGTGTCGGCTTATTCGGAGCCTCGGCCGGCGGGCAGGAAGCCATGGCTGCGGTGCTGTTTCATCCTGAATTTTATAAGGCGGCCTATTCCTGTTGCGGTTGTCACGATAACCGAATGGATAAGATTTGGTGGAACGAACAATGGATGGGCTACCCGGTCGACAGCAGTTATGTAGCTTGTTCCAACGTGGAGAATGCTTATAGATTGACAAGGCCGTTGATGCTTGTCGTCGGCGAAGTGGATGACAATGTGGATCCGTCTTCGACCATGCAAGTAGCCAATGCCTTGATCAAAGCCGGAAAGGATTTTGAGTTCGTGGTATTGCCTGGAGTAGCTCATACCATGGGAGAACGTTTTGGCGAACATAAACGGTTCGATTTCTTCGTCAGAAAGTTGATGGGAAAGGAACCTCCTTCATGGGATGAGATTGATCAAAAATAAAAGTAAGGGGCGTGCACTGAGACACTGTCCAAAATTTTGTGTAAATGGAAACAGGATTCAGCTGTAAGTTTGTT
>JAJPYK010000113.1 GCA_021205005.1 Paraprevotella sp.
GGGTTTATTATCTGAAAGAAAAACGTTACCTTTGCTTGCAAGTAGAAAAACAGATATAAATAGAAAAAAATATGTTGTCAGTAGAAGAATTGAATGACAGACTGATAGATTTAGCTTTTGCTGAGGATATCGGCGATGGAGATCATACCACATTATGTTGCATTCCGGCAGATGCAATGGGGAAATCCAGACTGCTTATTAAGGAAGAAGGGGTGTTGGCCGGTGTAGAAATTGCGAAAGAAGTGTTTCGCAGTTTCGATCCGGACATGAAAGTAGAGGTCCTGATTCAGGACGGTGCACACGTGAAACCGGGAGATGTGGCTATGATCGTAACCGGACGTGTACAGAGCTTGTTGCAGACAGAACGTCTGATGCTGAACATTATGCAACGTATGAGCGGAATTGCCACAATGACAAATAAGTATGTGGAACGGCTTAAGGGAACAAAGACTCATGTGTTGGATACCCGTAAAACAACGCCTGGCATGCGTATGTTGGAGAAAGCCGCCGTGAAGATAGGAGGAGGTATGAATCATCGCATCGGACTTTTCGATATGATTTTGCTGAAAGACAATCATGTAGACTTTGCCGGCGGTATTGCTAACGCCATCAATCGTTGCCATGCTTATTTGAAAGAGAAAGGTAAGGACTTAAAGATCGAAATTGAGGTTCGTAACTTTGATGGACTGAAGCAGGTTTTGGAGATCGGAGGAGTGGACCGGATTATGTTGGATAACTTCTCTGTGCCCGATACCCGTAAGGCTGTAGAACTGATCGGAGGACGTTTTGAAACAGAATCGAGTGGTGGCATTACGTTCGACACTTTGCGCGATTATGCCGAATGCGGAGTGGATTTTATTTCTGTAGGGGCTTTAACCCATTCTGTGAAGGGGCTCGATATGAGCTTTAAAGCTTGTTGAAGTGGAAACTGCGTGCAGGATAAATGAGCCGTTTGCTATAATTATCCGTCATTCGAGATGGACGAATGAGTCGTCCGGAGCAGTTTGTATGCGTAATAAGGTAATAAGGAAAATGAAGAAAAGCCGGATTATGCTCTATGTGGCATTCGTCTTTTTTTCTCAAGCGTCCGCAGCGCAGAAGGTGCATTACCATTCGCCGGTTGATATACCTTTTGTCATGTCGGGAAGTTTTGGCGAACCCCGTCCCAATCATTTTCATTGTGGGATCGACGTGAAGACGCAAGGTGTGACAGGCAAGCACGTACTGGCTGTCAGCGACGGCTATGTGTCTCGACTTACGGTGGGATATGATGGTTTCGGTCTTGCTGCTTATGTGACCCATCCGGACGGATATATATCCGTTTATTGTCATCTGGAACGTTTTGTCCCGGAATTGCAAGAGATTGTCCGTCTCAGGCAGTATGAAGAGGAAACAGAACAAGTCGATGTGAAATTACCTCCTACTGTATTTCCGGTAAAAGCGGGAGACCTGATTGCTTACAGCGGAAATACGGGAGCGTCTCTTGCTCCGCACTTGCATTTGGAACTGCATCGTGCTTCCGACGGGTTATTGGTAGACCCTTTACCTTATTTTTGTGATTTGGTGAAGGATGCACTGCCACCCGTAGCTCACGGCGTGAAATTGTATCCTTGTCCGGAAGAGGGAGTGGTGGACGGTAGTGGACAGAATAGGACTTTTACCGTAACGAGCGATCCTTCAGCCCGAGTGATTCAGGCTTGGGGGCGCATCGGCGCAGCTTTATGGGCAGACGATTATATGGATGGCACTTATAATCGGTTCGGTATTCATAGTATAACCTTACGTGTGGATGGAAAACAAATTTTTCGATGTCTGATGGATGCTTTTATGCCTGTTGAGAATCCCATGGTGAACTCGTGGGGCGATTATTCTTACTTTCGTCAAACGCAACATTGGTATCTGAAGTCTTTTGTTGATCCGGGGAATACATTAAGCGTACTTCATACAGATCAAAAAAGGGGATGGGTAGATATTAATGAAGAGCGCGACTATCGTTTTGAGTATATATTGGAGGATTTGAAAGGAAACAGTCGTACTTATCGTTTTACGGTAAGAGGGAAGAGAACTGATGCTCTGCTGACCGCTGAGAGGCAACGTGAAAATCGTCGTTTGGCTTCCGGCATACTTTTGCAATACGATCGTCCGCAGGTTGTCCAGCGTCCGGGCATGGAACTTAGCATTCCTTCGGGAGCATTGACTAAAGATGAAGTGCTTCATCTGCGTATGGAAACTCAAAAGAACGGTTTGGCCAATCGTTATATCTTGCATGATGAGCTTGTCCCGTTAGTGAAACGTGCTGTTTTGATGTTGTCTCCCCTTGTGCCTGTATCTCGTCCGGAGAAGTGCTATATAGAGTCCTCCCATGGTTATATAGGAGGAGAATATAAAGAGGGTTGGTTCTCCGCCAGCATTCGAGATTTGGGAGAGGCATACACATTGGCTATAGATACTACACCTCCACGGAGCAAATGGCTGTCGGCAGTGAATGGGAACAGGACAGGCGTTTTGCGTTGTTCCGTAACAGATAACGGTTCCGGAGTAAAGTCGTTTAAAGCCTATGTCGACGGACATTTTATTTTGTTCACTTCCTATCGGGGAGTTTGGACTTGTAGATTGCAGGATACACCTGTACGTGCG
>JAJPYK010000289.1 GCA_021205005.1 Paraprevotella sp.
ATGTATACCTTCAGGCTAGCGGGCATCTTCCACAGCATGTACATCAATATGATGTCCCATATGGACAAGATAGGCGCGAGATACACCCAGTCTGCGCACAAAAGCGCAAGCCTCTTCTATGGTCTGATGTGAATAATGCGGTTCGTGGCGCAGACCATTCAAGATCAGTAAGTCTATTCCACGCAAATATTCCGTTTCACAGTCTTCAATCGTCTTCATGTCCGTAATATAAGCCATATTATTGATACGATAACCTAAGATCGGCAAGCTGGCATGTTCCACTTCTACGGGAGTAATATGGAATGTCTTCACGTCGAATTCCTCATGCGGATGAATGGAATGCAAACAAAGCCGGGGCACTCCCGGATATTTATGGTCTACGAAACAATAGGGCAAACTCTGTCGCAATTGCCTCCCCGTACGTTCGGATGCGTAAACCGGTACGTCACCGAAAACACTGAACGGACGCAAATCATCTATACCGCCCACATGGTCGTAGTGCTCATGAGTCAGTAAGACACCGTCTATACGCCTAAACTCGCGAGGCAAAATCTGCTCTCGAAAATCCGGACCGCAATCAATCAGGATTCTCGCCTCCTCGGTCTCAACCAGCACAGACGTACGCCGCCGTTTGTCGCGCGGGGCCGTGCTGCGGCAACCCTTGCACGTACAACCGATTTGGGGCACACCGGTACTGGTTCCCGTACCTAAAAATGTAATCTTCATGATGCTGTACCGATGAAATTCACTTCGGGCTGAATAGCAATGCCAAACTTCTTCAGGACATCTGTACGTACAGCCTCACATAAATCCAGTATGTCCTTGCCAGTAGCTCCTCCACGGTTCACCAAAACCAAAGCTTGACGATCATGCACGGCAGCACGCCCCAACGCACGTCCTTTCCATCCGCATTGCTCAATGAGCCAGCCGGCCGGGATCTTTACGCCGCCATGCCCCATATCATAATGAGGCATAGTGGAATAGTCTGCTTTAAGCCTTTCATATTCTCCGTGTTCCACCACCGGATTCATAAAGAAACTGCCGGCATTGCCTTGTCGGGTCGGATCAGGCAACTTGGCCTTACGAATATCTATGATCGTGCGGCGGAGTTCCTCTGCCGTCACGGCTTCCGGACGGATTCCGGAATGACGCAAGGCCTCACGCACACCTCCATAATCTAAATCCGGCCGAAACTCACGCGACAACTTGAAAAGCACGTGTGTAACAGCATAACGGCCGCGAAGCGTCGACTTGAAGACACTCTGACGGTAGCCATAACCACATTCGGATACAGGAAATACACGTACCGTACCCTCATGAAGATCCACCGTTTCCACCTCGGCTATCACATCTTTCACTTCTGCCCCGTAGGCACCGATATTCTGTACGGCCGAAGCTCCGACATCGCCGGGAATGAGCGAAAGATTCTCCACGCCATGAAATCCATGCTCCACACAATAGGCCACGAAGTCGTCCCAAACCACAGCCGCGCCGACCCGAAGTCGTCCGCATTCTCCCTCGTTTATACGTTCAATGCCCTTAATGGCTGAATGCAACACCACCCCGTTAAAGTCGGAAAGAAACAACAAGTTACTTCCCCCGCCGATGTGTAAAACAGGTTCGTCCGCATAATCGGTACGCACATGAGCCACCACGGCCTGCAAATCTGCCACACTGTCATACGTAATAAAATGACGGGCAGAAGCCGCTATGCCGAAAGTATTATGCGATAATAATGAATAGTTATCCTTTTCTATCATGACCATCCCCCTCTTTAATTCTCATACGTAACCAATTTCCATTGCCCGTCTGCCTTACGGAAAGTGAGGATGTCCATCATACCGTTGGAAATGCCGGACTTAATCAATACGACGCGGTTCGGATTATTATACGTCTGTCCGTAATGAATATTGGTGATTACCCCAGACGGAAGCTGAGGTTTGAAAGCCTCCCACTGTTCGTGACTCAGATTCTCCTCCACGACATTGAAATCGTCGTCAGGGTCGGTCGTCACAAATTTCAAAGGATCGTCCACATGATCCTTCTGAAAGACATCGTCCGTGACGAATCGGTTATAGAAATCCAGAAAGTCGGCCAAAGGAGTTTCCGCAAAAGTATGGTTACTCTCCTGAGTCAGCAACCATTCCCCCTTCAAACGTTCAAAACGGCAGATTCTGAACGTGCGCTCATCCAGATGAATCGGTTCCACATCGACCTGCTTCAGATCCGTGCGCTTCTCCAGCTCCATCAGTTCTTCGTCGTTAAACAACAAGGTATAGTAATCTTGATGCGAAAACACTTTTTCATAAGTCCATTGTTTGGCCGTAATCCACGTCGTATCGCCATGGTCCACTACCGGCAACGGAAATTTCACTCTTTCATACTGAAGCTTTTTAAGACGTGAAAACTCAAAAATAAAGTCATCAAAAATATCATCGACCTTTTTTGGAAATCCCTCGTCAGCAGACGGTTCAGAATCCACACTCTGTGAATCGGGAGAAACAAACAATGAGTCGAAAACCGAATCTTCCGAATAATCCACCGACGACGCAGTTTTCTTTCGGTCGCAAGCTGACAACGCCACAGTCAACAACAGCCCCCATACAACATTTTTTCTCATACTAACATGGGATA
>JAJPYK010000234.1 GCA_021205005.1 Paraprevotella sp.
TTTTTCCTCCTTAAACTTATTATTTATGCAAATATACTCCATTCCCTTCGTAAAAACAAGAAAAAAATCGGATTTATGGAGCGTATATAACTCTTTTTTGATTATTTTTGCAGACTGTTTACCCATTGAAACCAAACGGATTCTATGAAATATTTGGAATTGAATTTCAATATTACTCCATACGGCTCGGATGCGGCGGATATTCTGACGGCATTGGCCTCGGAAGCGGGTTTGGAAAGCTTTGTCTATGCCGATCATGGAGTTGTCGGATACGTACAAAGCCGACTGTTTGATCCGCAAGCTTTAGACGATGCGTTGTCCGAGTTTCCGATGCCCGGTGTGACGGTGACTTATACGATGCACGAGGCCGAAGACCGAGATTGGAACGAAGAATGGGAAAAGCATGGTTTGAAACCGGTGCAACTCGCGGATAAAATATCCATCCATACTCCCGAGCAATGTTGTCCGAAAGGGACGGTATATGATATCCTGATAGCCCCGCAACAGGCTTTCGGGACAGGCAACCACGAAACGACGAGCATGATTCTGGAACGGTTGCTGTGTACGGACATCGGTGGGCTGGACGTGCTCGACGCGGGATGCGGTACGGGCATTCTCGGCATCTTCTGCACCATGAAAGGAGCCCGGTATGTCTTTGCCTACGACATTGACAATTGGAGCGTGCAGAACACGCAGAAGAACATCCGGTGGAACAAGATAAAAGGTATGGAAGTGGAGGAAGGCGATGCCACCTTGTTGCAGGGGAAAAAGGCTTTCGACCTGATCTTGGCCAACATCAACCGCAATATCCTGTTGAACGACTTACCTGCTTTTGTTTCAGTCATGCATGAGGGAAGCCGAATGGTGCTCAGCGGATTTTATTCGGAGGATGCCCCTTTGGTCATCCAAAAGGCACAGAGTTTCGGATTGACTTATCTTGACCGTACGGAGAAGAGAGATTTGGTCACTCTCCTATTTCAACAATAATCTACGTTTTCTACAAACTGTCTTCCGGTTCCGCTACCGTATCGGGATCGGGAATAGTCATTTTCATCAGCTCTTCCAACGAACCGTTGAAAATGTCGCAATCCACAGCGCCTTTGAGTCCGGACACACTTCCGCAATCGGTATGTTGCCAAAAACGCCATGGCCCCTTATACTCTAATTTCTTTACGTAATAGTGCGCTGTCCAATACGGATATCCATCAAAGTCGGGCGTGTTTAAATAACGGAGCTTGAACTTATAGCCTGTATAGATAATAGGCTTTACTCCATATTCTTTTTCCACAAGGTCAAGCCAGGTCTTCACGGCCTTTTGCAGTTGAGCGTCGGTCAGATCACCGACTTTCTCTACGTCAAGTACGGGAGGCAGGTCACCCGGTTCCAAATGCACCTGTTTCAAGAAGAAGCGTGCTTGCTGCCGAGCGTCGACATCCGGTACAAAAAAGTGGTAAGCCCCTCTTATAAAGTCGTTTTTCTTAGCTTCATAAAAGTTCTGATTGAAGTTGTCGTCTAAAATCTTCGCACCTTCCGTAGCCTTGATAAAGATGAAACTTACAGGCGATGAGTTCAGACTGGCATTGCGTAGACGTTCCCAATCAATATCTTCTTGGTAATGCGATACGTCGATTCCGTGTACATCAAATCCGTCAGGATATACGGGATCGCCGTAAATTGCTTTCCATCGAAAGGAGGACGGACTGACAAAAACGTAATAAAAAAAGAGGATGTAGATCAGTCCCAGCAGAATGGCGCCGGTCCATATCATCCACGATGGCCAGCGTTTGAAGAACAACCACTTCTCTCCTCTTTTCTTTTTACTCTTTGGCGAAGCTTTCCGACGAGGGGAACGCGCTGTCGTGCCGCTTCTTTTTCGGGGAGAGGCGGCCTGGGTCTTAGGCTTTTTGTTCCTTAAAGTTTGCGGCGTTCCGGCACACATGGAATAACGATTCTTCGTCTTGTAAAACGAGTAAAGTCCCCTCATCCATAAAGATGAAGGGACCCGTTGATATCAGTTATGATTTTACTTGGCCTGTTCCAATAGCAAAGTCTTGGTCGGCTGGTCGCAGACCTCAGACGGACCGAAATATTGGATCGGGCCGGGATATACGAAACAAGTTTCGCGGGCCCAGCGGTCGCGCTTGGATGCAAACGTCTTGAACGGAGCGCCGTCCAGACGGACCAGAGCCTGGCGGATCACCGGTTTCATTTCGCCGTTACGTTTCTCCATGTTCATCATCATGGTGATAGGTACGCCGCCGGCAACCCATTCGGCAGCAGGAGCCGTCGTGTTCTTTACGATAGCCATGTAACCGGTCTTGCCGTTGGCCATCAACAGGGCTGCGCTCGTACCGAGAGCATAGCAATAGTCTGCATCGTAGTTCGACGGAGCGGCGCAACGGCCCTCATAGCCGAAGAAATGATGCAGGGGAGCGAACTTGCCGTTGTATTTGCCTTCTTTCTTCCATGCAGCCAATTTGTTGGCCACCATTTCAGAAAGCAATTTTTCCGTTTCGATCAGAGACACCTGTACGTTGCCGTGCGGGTCGCGCTCCATCGTCAGTTGGGCAGCTACGCCCAAAGGCAGAGATTCGTATACGGCCTTGTTGGCGGC
>JAJPYK010000282.1:0-231 GCA_021205005.1 Paraprevotella sp.
CCAACCTGCTGGGCAGCGCAATCTCGTTCGGCGTCTTCTGCCGGGAAGCTCCCTCGACCAACGCAATCATCTTGTCGAGAAAACTTTCTCCTTGCTGCTGGGTAACCAATACCTTGATCTTATCCGAAAGCACTTTCGTACCACCGGTAACGGAGCTTTTGTCTCCTCCGGCTTCACGAATGACCGGCGCCGACTCCCCGGTAATGGCACTTTCATCGATAGAAGCCAGAC
>JAJPYK010000282.1:241-2575 GCA_021205005.1 Paraprevotella sp.
CAAATAAAATAATCACCTTTCTTCAAACGAGAACTGCTCACCGTATTGATCTTACCGTCAACCACGACTTTTGCAGGAGTTTCCTCACGGGTTTTACGTAAACTGTCAGCCTGTGCCTTACCGCGAGCTTCGGCAATAGCCTCAGCGAAATTGGCAAATAACAGCGTCACGAACAGAATCACAAAAACCAAGAAATTATATCCGAACGAACCGTATGCCGAAGTTCCTAACGACAGTAAGCAGACCACCAGCATAATAACTGTCACCACTTCTACGGTAAACATAATCGGGTTCTTTATCATCACTCGCGGATTCAACTTCACGAATGACTGTTTCAAACTTTCTATGACTTGCTCCTTCTGAAATAAAGAAGCTGATTTCTGATCTTTCATATTTTAATTTATATAGAATAACATTGTACGATTAAGTGTCCCGAAAAAACACTCGGTTCTTTACGATATGGGCACTTCTCCTATTTGCATATGACGTGAGTTACATCGAAAAATGTTCTGCAATCGTACTCAAAGCATGAGCCGGGAAGAAGGACAAAGCTGCGACAATGAATATGACCACGGAAGTCATAATGCCAAATGTCAATGTGTCGGTCTTTAACGTACCGGCGCTTTCCGGGATGAATTTCTTTTCAGCTAACAGACCTGCAATAGCCACCTGCCCTATAATGGGAAGGAACCGTCCTAAAATCAATACCCAACCACATGAATAGTTCCAGAAATAGTTATTGTCTCCTAAACATTCAAATCCTGAACCGTTGTTGGCAGCAGAAGAAGTAAACTCGTACAGTTGTTCGCTTAATCCATGAAAACCGGGATTGTTCAGCCAGCCGCCCTCACTCGCCACAAAGTCCGGATGATGAGCCAAAAGATAGCTTGACAGCGCTGTGCCCACAAGGATAATAAACGGATGGAGTAAAGCAATCACCGTAGCGATCTTCATTTCACGCGCCTCCACCTTCTTACCCAAGAATTCCGGTGTACGCCCGACCATCAATCCACTGATAAACACAGCGATAATAATGAATGTATAATAGTTCATCCATCCTACTCCGACGCCGCCGAACCATGTGTTGATCTGCATATTCAACATTTCCATCATGCCGCTGAGAGGCATAGTTGAATCGTGCATACCATTCACTGAGCCATTGGAAGTCACAGTCGTCGTAATGCTCCACAACGCCGTAGCTCCTGCCCCAAAACGGACTTCCTTACCTTCCATCGAAACGTGATTCTGTGCGATTCCCATATGGTCGATACGGGGATTACCGTTCATCTCTTGGTGGACATTGATCGCAACACCGACTAAATAAGCGAAGAGCATCACGCCATAGATGCTAAAAGCCAATTTTTTACGCTTAGTATAAAAACCTAATGCAAAAACCATCGCCATCGGAATAAGCAAAATGGATGCACATTCTACGATATCAGACAAATACGTAGGATTTTCCAAGGGATGTGCAGAGTTAACACCGAAGTAACCTCCTCCGTTCGTTCCCATTTGCTTAATAGGAACAATGGCTGCGGCAGGACCTTGAGATACCATTTGTTCTTTGCCTTCCATCGTCGTAACTTTCATCTTGCCGTCAAAACCCATCGGCACACCTTGAGTGATAAGGATGAAACCTACAACTAAGGAAAGAGGTAACAAAATACGTGTACAACTCAATACCAGAAATCTCCAGAAGTTACCTATCGTCTTCGTTGTCTTTGAAGCGATGGATTTCATGATACCGGCCATAGCTGCCATACCGGTAGCCGCCGTGATGAAATGGAACAGCATGATAACAAATAACTGGGTAAAATAAGTCAAACCGCTTTCGCCCGAATAATGCTGCAAATTACAATTCACCATGAAGCTTATACATGTATTGAACGCCTGGTCCGGAGACTGAGGACCATTCCCGTCCGGATTCAAAGGCAACACATGTTGGGAAACCAACAAGATCATACCCCACACGAACCAAAAAGCATTCAATATCAAAAGAGCTTTCAGGAACTGCTTCCAGTTCATCTCTTCGTCGGGATTGATACCGCATACCTTGTAAATCAGTCTCTCGATCGGTTTCATGAAGTCCGACCAAGTTTTCTCACCTCTATAAACCTTTGCAATATATTTTCCCAGAGGATAGGAAAAGACCACCATCAGGAGAATCTGCAAAACTACACCTGAAATTTCTGTATTCATTTTTACCGATAATTGATCATGACTAAAAGACCCTCTTTTCCACTCTCTTTAAAACTTCTCGGGTTTGATCAAAACATACATCAAATACCCGAAGAGCGCAATACCTATTATAAATAAGACTGTGTACATAATGAC
>JAJPYK010000235.1 GCA_021205005.1 Paraprevotella sp.
TATTTCCTTTTTCGGCAATATATGGTGCCTAAAGGACGAAAATTGATAGATAAGATCTTGTTATGCGGAATCGGGATCATAGGAGCGGCGGTGGCGATTATTACCGTAGTACGATTCGCTTCCGATGAACATTCTGTAGATATTTGGACGTGGGTTTCTTTATATACAGGCGAAGGCGTTTTGAATTTCTGTTCGGACCTTTGGTCGCTCGATAAGACCAGTAACGGGGATAATACGTTTTTAATGCTGAGGTATGTATTTGGATTGACCAATAACATCGACATAGAGTCCGTTCGGAAGACAAGGGATGTTTTAGGGATTCGGAATTCTGTGTTTTACACTTACTTGGGGACGATTTATTTTGATTTTAATAAGATCGGAACGTTTGTTTTTGTCTGCTTCTTCTCCGCTTTGTTTTGTAAGATCTGTAAGGTGAAGGCACGAGGAGTCAGATTAGGACAATTGATCTACCTGGCAATATTAGGAAAAGTGATCATGATGGGGATGATGTTTTATCCGTATACTTTGTGGAATGATCAACTTTCATTATTACTGTTATTGGTCTTTACCTGGGCTTTGAATCATAAAGAGAAGCTGGCATATTCATGCTGATTTCCATTATAATACCTGTTTATAACGCTTCCTCTTATTTGAGGGAGTGCATAGAGAGTCTTTTTGCACAGTCGTTTACGGACTTCGAAGTGATATTTGTTGACGACGGAAGTACTGACGACTCTTTGGAGATTTGTCAGCTCTATGCCGGTGCTCATGAGAATATATCCGTCATTGAGGAGGATCACTCGGGCGTGAGCGTGGCTCGTAATAAAGGACTTGATGCGGCTAAAGGAGAGTGGGTGACTTTTGTGGATGCTGACGACTGTCTTATGCCCTGTGCACTGGATGTGCTTTACGGGCGTGCCTGTGAGAGTAGGGCCAATGTGGTATTGGCCAATGCTGTAAGGTGGAAAGACGGTGTCGTGTCTTTGCCTATCCTGAAACTTACTCGCGCTACATTGCCCTGTACGGTTTACGCTGTCAAGCACTGTGCTTTATGGGGATATCTGATAAGGAACAATTTAGTCAGAGATCAGGGATTGAGGTTTGTTGAAGGCTTGGCCTACTCGGAAGATCGTGTCTTTCTTTATGAATTGGCGCGTTTTGCGAAAACTATTGCTTATACGGATGAGGTCGTTTATCTGTACAGGATTAATCCGACATCTGCATGTGCCAGTCCCGACGGATTAAGAAAAGCCATCCATCAATTTCGCGCAGGTTGTTGTGTATGGCGGTTGGCTGAAACCTTTTTGACCGAAGACAGGATAATATATAAGTTTTTACGCCGGCAGGGATGGCATCTGATGGGCCTGGGGATTTATTCCTTTCTGTTGCAAAAACGGGAAGTAGGGAGTTTTCAATCGATGAGAGCGGAATATTATAGATGTGTCGGAAAAAACAGTATGACCTTATGTGGCTTTTATTATTACGCAGTCAAGGCCTATCTGTCCATAAAACGGCGCAGAATCATTAAAATAAGGAAAACATGACTTTCAGTGTAATTACTCCGGTTTATAACCGAGAGAATTGTGTTTCCCGCTGTATAGATAGTGTGCTCAGCCAAAGATTGACACATGAAAATCACTGTGTGCATATACTGGTGGATGACGGGAGCAGAGATCGTACTGCGGATATTTGTACCTCGTATGCCCAAAAGAATGCTACGGTCAAGTTTATACGTTTATCCGAACACCGGGGTGTCAATGCCGCACGGAATGCGGCCATTAAGATTTGTGAAGGATCATTTATCATCATGTTGGACAGTGACGATTATTTTGTGAAAGATGCTTTGGATATTGTCATGGCCACCATACGGCAGAATCCCTTATATAAACATTATATGTTTGCTCCGGATGATGTGAATTACAATGGTGGATTCTTTCAAGGCTGTGTGAGTAAAGAACTTCATTACGTGGATTTTCTGAATGGAGACGTTAATACGGGTTTCATCCATTGCATATCGGCGGATATCATGAAGCTGCATTTGTTCGACGAGACGGTGAGGATCTATGAAAGCGTATTCTTTTTATCTTTTTATAAAGAAGCTCAGAAGATGCTGTTCACCAATAAAATTGTGGCCATACGTGAGCATAACCGTCATGATCATGTGACATTTGAAGCCGTAAGGACATCGAAGGCCCTGATCAAAAGAAGAGTGAAAGCATACGAAATCATGCTTTCTCGTTTCGGAGGCGATCTGAAGAGATACCATTGCCGCAAAACGTTGACCTCTTTATATACTTATTTGTTCGACAATTATCTTCTGCTTGGACAGTCTGCGGAGATTGCCCGGCTGAACGCAGTGTATACTCGATATTACGGAATTTATATTCCTTCCGGTGCAAAGATAAAAATGCTCAGATATTTGAATGCCGTCAGAGGAGGGAGGCTTTACTGGGGTTGTCTCAGGACTTTTCTCTTCTTTAAATATCGCGTGTTTAGACACTGTATAAGGTAATCATCTTTCCAAAATCAAATAAAACCTTATATG
>JAJPYK010000133.1 GCA_021205005.1 Paraprevotella sp.
CCCAAAAAAATGGGAGAACTGAAAAAAAAGAGGCAAAACGCATACGGTTCTGAAAAAAAATGTGCTAATTTTGCCTCCACATGAAGAATACGTAAATTCATAAGATAAAATGGAAATTAAAAAATCGCTAAGTGCAGATCTTGAAGGTAAGAAAGGTACCGGCTTGCTGATAGGCTTTGTCCTGGTGCTGGCGGCTATGTTTGTTGCTTTCGAGTGGACTCAACACGAGAAGAAAGCTGTTGAGTCATCTGAGCCTGTGTTCTCGGCGGCTGTCGAGGAAGACATGATTCCAATCACCCAGCAACCTGAAGTGGTTTCGCCTCCGCCGGCTGCTGCGCCCAAAGTGGCTGAAATATTGAACGTGGTGGATAACGAAAAGGAACTGAATGACGATGAGGTGGAGACCTCGGAAGAGGTGAATCAGGCCATTGTCCCTACTCCGGGTACGGGTACTACTACGGTGACAGCCCCAGCTCCGACCGGTCGTGTCGTGGAAGATGTGGACGAAAACCAGATCTATGATGTAGTAGAGGAAAATCCGAAGTTCCCCGGCGGTGAAGAGGCTTGTATGAAGTGGTTGGCCGATAATATCAAGTATCCTCCTATCTGTGTGGAACAAGGTATTCAGGGACGTGTATATGTGCAGTTCGTGGTCAATAAAGACGGATCTATCGTGGATATCAAGATCGTACGTAGTCCGGATCCTTATTTGTCTAAAGAGGCTGAGCGCGTGCTGAAATTGATGCCGAAATGGAGTCCGGGTCGTCAGAGAGGTAAACCGGTGCGTGTGAAATTCTCTTTGCCCGTGATGTTCAGGTTGCAATAAGACGAAAGTATAAACATATAATAAGGTATAGAGGCGGCTCACGGCAGCCTCTTTTGTGAATACATGTATATATGTACAATTGGAAAGAACTTTTAGAGAAAGTCAACGACGGGATTGCCGCCATGTCTTTCGATCGTAAACCCGCTGAGCTGTATGCTCCCATCCGTTATGTATTGTCGATGGGAGGTAAGCGCATCCGTCCGGTGCTGATGCTCATGGCCTATAATCTCTATCGGGAAGATGTGGAACGTATCTTTTCCCAGGCCCTGGCCATCGAGGTCTATCACAATTATACGCTGCTGCACGATGATCTGATGGATCGGGCCGATATGCGCCGGGGAGTTCCTACGGTGCATAAAAAGTGGGACAGTAATGCCGCCATCTTGAGCGGCGATTCCATGTTGGTGATGGCCTATCACTACATGATGCGAGACTGTCCGGCCGGGAAATTGGGACGGGTGTTGGACCTGTTTACGGAGACAGCCCTTGAGATCGGGGAAGGTCTGCAATATGACATTGAGTTCGAGCGGCGCAATGACGTGGGCGAGGACGAATATATCGAAATGATCCGTCTGAAAACTTCCGTACTGTTGGCTGCGGCGTTGAAAATAGGAGCCGTATTGGCCGATGCTCCGGATAGTGAAGCCTATCTCCTTTATCGCTTCGGAGAGAATCTGGGACTGGCTTTCCAGCTTCAAGACGATTATTTGGATGTGTACGGCAATCCCGAGGTGTTCGGCAAGAAAGTGGGGGGGGACATTCTCTGCAACAAGAAAACCTATATGCTGATCAATGCTTATCGTCTGGCCGATGCCGAAAGTCGGGATGCCTTGGACTTTTGGGTAAATAAGGCGGACGGCACATTCAACCCCTCGGAGAAAATAGATGCGGTGACGAGGTTATACGACAAAATCGGCATCCGTGAATTGTGCGACAAGAAAATCCGTTTTTATTTTGAAGAAGCGAGACGGGTGTGGGAACAGGTACAGCTGTCCGGCGAACGCAAAGGACCCCTATGGGATATGGCGGTCAGCCTGATGTACCGTGAATCATAAAATGAGAAGACGATGAAGATCATAGACACGCATGCTCATTTGTACGATGAGGCTTTTGCGGAGGACTTGGACGAAGTGGTCGCCCGGGCGCAGGGAAACGGGTTGGAGAAGATCTTCCTTCCGAATATCGACGAGCATACCGTTTCGGGCATGATGTCCTTGTGCGAGCGTTGGCCGGGGTTCTTCTATCCGATGTTGGGGTTGCATCCTACCGAAGTCGGTGCTGGATATGATGCCGTGCTCGACCGGATGGAGCGTTTGTTAACCGATTCCCATCCTTTTATCGGAATTGGGGAAGTCGGATTGGATTATTATTGGGACCGTACCTATTATAAGGAACAGCAGACGGCCTTTGTCCGTCAGGTGGAGTGGGCTGTGGCTTACGGCCTGCCCCTGATGATACATTCCCGTTCGGCACAAAAAGAGCTGGTGGATTTGCTGACTCCCTATAAGTCGAAAGGTCTGCGGGGTGTGTTCCACAGTTTCGGCGGAAGCTGGGACGATACGGTCGAGCTGCTCTCGTTCGAAGGCTTCATGTTAGGCGTCAATGGTGTGTTGACATTTAAGAAGTCGACCTTGCCCGAGGTGCTCCGGCAGATTCCGCTTGAACGGGTGGTGTTGGAGACAGATGCTCCTTA
This sequence comes from Paraprevotella sp., assembly GCA_021205005.1. GTDB lineage: Bacteria > Bacteroidota > Bacteroidia > Bacteroidales > Bacteroidaceae > Paraprevotella. Next base: position 2,520 of record JAJPYK010000133.1, read on the forward strand.
TCTGGCTCCAGTG
>JAJPYK010000303.1 GCA_021205005.1 Paraprevotella sp.
AGACATTGCAGGCATTCAAATCGAGAACCGACTCCAGATAGTAATTCTTTTTCTGCATAATAATTTCCTATTTGATATTCTTTGCAAAGGTAAACAAAAAACTTGAAAACAGTCCTTCCCCGCGCAAAAATATCCAAATCCATATGGCCAATGAACTGTTTCAAAATAACATTTTTCGTTTCCGAAACAAAAACAATTTTATCCTTTCAGATAAAAATCTCACATTGGGTGGGAATGGCATATAATTACATTAGATTATTCGATATGCCCCTCCACAAAAACATTGAAGCCACATCGAATTCTCGATATGACTTCAATAGATTCAAACCATAAAGCAGCAATGAACTGTTTCTTAGCCCTCTGCTAAATCCATACCCAAATACGAGCATGTGAAATTTTTGCCTTTGATGGACGGGAACTGGCTGCGCGCATCCACATCCTGCCTCGAACGCAAATGTTCTACGACACGGTCATAACATTCCTGCATATTGTGCGCCTTACACCGCGCCTTAAACAGCGTGTCCTTATATTGAAATTTATTCGTTCCAGGAATGGGAACCACCCGCTTGAACAGAATCTCTCCTTCATACCATCCCGGACGATCGTTGATCGAAAAACGAGTAGAAGGCTCTTTTTCCGGATTTTCGCCCAAAGCTTGGTTCTTCCCGCCGTTCACCTTAAATTCGGCCAACGTCGAAGCAGTAGTCCTAATCACGATAAAATACACGCGGGGACGCACTTTATAACGCTTAGGATAGGGCATCGGACTATCCATGTACTGACGCAGATCCTTCATGAAAGCTTCGTCTAACGTAATACCCGGCAGAGAAGAAAGAAAATCGAAAGCCTCTTCCACCGAACTTACTACGCATTCCTCATCAAAATAACGAATGTATAAATTCATCAACCTTATATATAAATAAAACCATCAAATAAGAACAATTATACCCAAGGAATATAATTGCTCGCAGAATAAGTGCAAAATTACGAAAAATCTCTCACTTGGACAAATTTTACTGACTTTAATACAGGTTAAGCCTGACTAAACATGTAACTTCGCAGTAGAATTCATAATTACTTCACATGTCAATCATCCGATTCATCAAAAACTGGACTCTTCCCATAGCCATGCTTGCAGGCGCACTGTCCTATTTCATCTACACAAGCATCCCTGCGCTCGTACCCACCCGACCTTACGTAGCCCGCCTGATCGACATCTTGCAGCCCGTACTGATCTTCTCCATGCTCTTCATCACGTTTTGCAAGGTGGACATCCGCGACTTGAAACTTTGCCGCTGGCACATATGACTGCTGGCCATTCAAGTGGGCAGTTTCGCTTTACTGGCATTTTGTCTCTGGCTCTTCCCCGAACTGCCCGGACGGGTCATCATCGAAGGAGCCATGCTTTGCCTGATCTGTCCCACAGCCACGGCGGCAGCCGTAGTAACGGGCAAGCTGGGCGGAAGTGCGGCCAATCTGACCACGTATACGATCCTGATCAATCTGTTTACGGCATTGGCCGTTCCGGTCTGCGTCCCGATGGTCCACCCCCACCCCGACTTCAGTTTTACCAATTCTTTCGGTTTGATATTAAGTAAGGTATTTCCCCTTTTGTTCTGCCCGTTTTTGGCTGCGCTGTTCGTACGCTATAGCATCCCCCCTTTCCACCGCATCGTGCTCCGTTGCAAAGATCTGGCCTTTTACCTTTGGGCCGTGGCTTTGGCTATCGCCATCGGAGTCACTGCCAGAAGTATCGTACATAGCGACGTTTCAATCGCCTATCAGGTGGAAATAGCCGCCATATCCTTGGTCTGCTGCGCCCTGCATTTCTGGCTCGGCAAACGCATAGGCGCTCACTATCGCGACGACATCAGTGCCGGACAGGCTTTGGGCCAGAAGAACACCGTGTTCGCCATCTGGATGGGCTATACCTTTATGACTCCCGTCACCTCGATAGCCGGCGGATTTTACAGTATATGGCACAACCTGTACAACTCTTACCAGCTTTACCGCAAACGCAAAGAGGAAGCAGAAGACTGATTCCGACTTTCCCCGGCTGAGCCGGGAAAAACCAACGCCGACCAATACAAAACAAAAAAGGTTGCTGGATTCTATCCGACAAACTTATCGCCATAAAAAGAGCGGAAAACGAGACTCGAACTCGCGACCCCGACCTTGGCAAGGTCGTGCTCTACCAACTGAGCTATTTCCGCAAAATATAGTCAAAACCGGAGTGAAGAGAAGGAGACTCGAACTCCCACGACACAATTGTCACTACCCCCTCAAAGTAGCGCGTCTACCAATTCCGCCATCTCTCCTATTATCCTTCACAACGTTACTACCGAAAGTGCCCAGGACAGGACTCGAACCTGCACGTCTCTCAACACTCGCACCTGAAACGAGCGCGTCTACCATTCCGCCACCTGGGCTTCCTCTTGAGTTTGTTGTTGCCATCTGAGCGGAAAACGAGACTCGAACTCGCGACCCCGACCTTGGCAAGGTCGTGCTCTA
>JAJPYK010000067.1 GCA_021205005.1 Paraprevotella sp.
CCTCCTGATGGCTGCTTTCGGCCTTGTTTTCGCATCTTGCAGCGAGGACGATAACGACGGGGGCATGAAGAGCTACAAACTGACGGTCAGCTACACCCTGCCGGATACCGTAACGGAATCGAACGTAGAGGACCTGAAATTGATTTTAGGCTCAACCACCAAGAGCGAGACCTTGTCTATGGATGCTAATCCTAAAGAGGTGGAACTTCCACAAGGACAATACAAAGTAACCCTCACGGGTAAGGTAAAAGACGAAGCCCAGGCTTATCTCAGCGGTACTACCTCTATCGACTTGTATGCGAGTACATCGGTAACGGTCGCTTTGGATGAGATCAAGCAGTCGTCTCTGATCTTCAAGACGATTCACAACTCGGGCAGTAAGCAATATTACATGCACGAAAGCTATTTCGAGATCGTGAACAACTCCGATGAAGTGCAATATCTGGATAATTTGATCCTGACTGCGCCGACCGGAAACCAGACGTCAGCAAATGCTTGGCAGGCCAACGGCTATGCGGATCTTTATTCTTGTGGCCAAGGTCAGGTCGTAGCTTTCCCCGGAAACGGCCATGACTATCCGCTTGAACCGGGAAAGAGTGTCCTCATCGCCAATGACGCCACCAATCATAAACTGGCCTATGGCGACGATGTGTCTCAGGCTGCGGACTATGCCAACTGTCCGGACTTGAGTAAGGCCGACTGGGAAATCTATTTGGATTATAATTCCAACGATGTAGACTACCCAGCTTCCAACTTGAAAGTAATTTTCTATAATAATAAATATATGTTCGCTTTCGGGCTGGGTGTATCAGGACGTTCTTACGTACTCGCCAAATTGCCGGACGGAATGACTCCGGAGGACTACGCCTCGTTGCCGTCAAGTGTCATGTACGAGCCGGGAAGTTCTTCCACATCCATGAATTATTTAGTTATTCCCAGCAAGTACGTACTTGATGCGGTAGACGTTTACGATCCGGATACCGAGACGCATTACCCCACATTCCTGCCTCAAGACGATGCTACCGGCGTGAAGGGCAATCCCATGTACTCAGGCAAATGTATTCGCCGGAAAGTCATCAGATACGAAAACGGGCGTCCTTATTATCAGGATACCAACAATTCTGCTAACGACTTCTTAAGAGATCAGCCGTTAACTCCGGGCGAAACTCCCACCAGTGTTGACAATTAAATAATAGAATGACAGGGATGGGAGTTTGTCCCATCCCTGTTTTAATCCGCAATGAAAATGAAACGTTACTTCCTGTTACTATCGTTGAGTTCGGGACTTCTCGGTCAGATCCAAGCCCAATCTTTAGAAGAATGCCGCACCGAATGGAATGAAAGTTCTGCCAATGTATCGGACAATATCCGGTATACCAGTCTGAATCCCTCACGCATCTCGTTCAATTCGCAAAAGAATAAGGGTGTGGCTAAATTGGACTATACGATCGGGCGCGGAAGTTATCGACAAGTCGATGAAGCCCAAAAGGAAAATAATCTCCGATTCTACATGGGGGGAATAAAGAACGTGGGCAAAGTAGACGTATCGGGCTTCATCAGTTATCATAATATACACGAGAACGACAAAATATGGAACTCGACTCTTTATCTCAACAAGGATAATCCCTTTATTCTTTGTGACTCCGTGGCCAGCGATGTCACCACGGAAGCTTTCAAGATGGGCGTGACAGCATCGTGTGCATGGAACGAAGCCTGGAAGGGAGGCATCTCCATCGGACTGACGTTAGGAAGCTTATCCGATCAGACAGATCCCCGTCCCAAGACCAACACTACGGTATTGCCCATTTATATCGGTGCAGAACACCGCTTAACTTCCAGCTTGTCTGTAGGTGCCACAGCCGGAATATCCTTTTATAACTCGGACATCACTTATACATTGGTCAATACGCTCAACAGTTATCGGTATTTCCTGATGAAAGGCATGGGCGATTATTACAGAATATCATCTAACGACGTCTCCGGTTACCAGCGCGCCTATAAAGGAATGAATTATACAGGCGCACTGCAATTCGTATGGGAGCCGGAACAAGGGCGATGCAAAAATTTTACAGAGGTCCGCTATACACATGTATCGGAGAATGCTATCGATGGCGGATCGCTTTATAAATTCTACGGAGGATACTATACTTCGAACGAATGGATGCTTCAAAACCGTTTTTTGTTCTCTCCTCATCGCGGAATACGTCATCATATCGTTCTGACAGCCGCCTACCATTCAGGCGAGGGAACCTGGAGAGACCAGAAAATGATGACAGCCACGGAACATGGAAATTTAATTTATTACGAAACACTCAGCAAGTATAAAATCCAAGATGACCAACGAATGTCGGCTCAATTGGACTATCGCTTTGAACAACAGAAAGGGGATAACCCGAACTTCTTCGTAGATGCAGTCGCCGGATTTACGTCATCGGTTTATCGCCATCAATTATCGACCGAAAAGGCGAAGCAAGAGGCTAATCTGCTGACAGCCAAACTTGCCGTCGGC
>JAJPYK010000206.1 GCA_021205005.1 Paraprevotella sp.
TGTGTATTTTGCTCACTCCTATTGCTCATGGCAAAAGGGGGCGCGGTGAAAAACGGGAACAAACTTATCAGGCAGTACATACCGAAGGGGACAGACATAAGCAAGGTCACAGAGGAGAAAATAGACAAAATCAGAAGGAAAATCAATGCCAGGCCGAGATAAAAATTAAACTTCTACACGCCGGCTGAAGGCTTATTCAAAAATATGTAGTAATGTTGCACTTGCTGATTGATTCTGCCCTGAAATCCATCCCCGAAGAGAAAAAAAACTGTTTTTATTTTTTTTACTCGGCTTTCCCATATATTTTAGCTAATTTTACAGCCTAAAATTTTCAGCTTAAAAGCGTTTTTCATTATGACGAGAGAAATGACAGAAGGTTCCCCTATGAGGTTGATCTTCAACTTTGCGTTTCCTTTGATCTTAGGCAGCCTATTGCAGCAGACTTACAGTTTGATAGACGCAGCCATCGTAGGGAAATATTTAGGCATAAACAACCTGGCGGCCGTAGGTGCCAGCACCTCCGTGGTTTTCCTGATCATAGGTTTCTGTATAGGATGTTGCTGCGGTTTCGGCATTCCCGTGGCCCAACGCTTCGGTGCCCGTGATTACAGCGAAGTGAGACGATACGTGGCCAACAGCATCTGGGTCTCGCTCATCATCTCCGTTTTCCTGGCTTTGATAACCTCGTTGCTTTGCGGAAAGATTCTGTTGATGATGCAAACACCCGACGAAATTCTGCACAATGCCTATTTATATATTTTGGTGACGTTTATAGGAATTCCTTTCACGTTCCTCTACAATCTGCTTTCGAGCATCATCCGTGCCTTGGGCGACAGCAAGACGCCCTTCTATTTTCTGTTGCTCGCTGCTGTATTGAACATCATTCTCGATTTGTTTTGCATCATAATACTCCATTGGGGCGTGGCGGGTGCAGCCATCGCCACAATCTTCTCACAGGCAGTATCCGCCTCCCTGTGTCTGTATTACATGTTCAAGAAGTTCCACATTCTGAAAATGCAGAAAGGAGAAGCCGCCTTGGACAAACGTTGCATCAAAGGTCTGTTGAATAACGGCGTACCGATGGGATTGCAATTCTCCATCACCGCCATCGGCAGCATCATGCTCCAGAGTGCCAATAATGCTTTGGGCACTACATGTGTGGCGGCTTTCACGGCAGGCATGCGCATCAAAATGGTGTTCATGTGTCCGTTGGAAAGCATGGGTATAGCCATGGCAACCTATTGCGGACAAAATTACGGCGCAGGAAAAACGGAACGCATAAACATGGGACTGCGTTCCAGCTTTTTTATGGTATGTATCTATTGCGTATTCTGTTTTATATTCCTGCACCTTTGGGCCGAAAACATCATCCGGTTGTTTGTGGATGCCGACCAAATCGAAGTCATTAAAAAGGCCGACCAATTAATCAACACGTCTTGCACATACTTCATTCCTCTGGGACTGCTTTGTCTGCTGCGTTACAGCATTCAAGGGCTGGGATACAGCAAATTAGCCATGCTGTCCGGCGTATGTGAAATGATGGATCGCACCGCCGTAAGTCTGTTCCTCGTACCGGCACTGGGATATACCGGCGTATGCTACGGCGATCCTTCGGCATGGTTTGCAGCCGATCTGTTCCTTATTCCGGCCTATTTATATGTCCACAGCCGGCTGAATAAAGAACGTTGCTGCGCGACAGCCTCCCGATAACTTTTTCCATTTAATAAGACACGGATACGTTCAGTCCTTCTTCACGAAGACGACCGGCTATGCGATCCAATTCTTCATGAGAAGCCTTTAGCAAATCATGGTCGGGCGTCTCGCGGTCTATGGTATAGATCATGACTTGCGACGGACGAATGGTTTTCACGACTTGCAACCAGGGTTCCACGAAATGGTCCGAAGTGTTATCCACATCTTCTTCTCCCATTTTTCCTTTCATGAAAATGGTTTGGATAATGACATGCCCGTCGAAATATTTCAGACGCTCCGTCAGACGTTCCACGTCATAATGACCTGTCGGACGATCTACCCGGCGGATATAGTCCGCATCTACGGTGTCCAACTTCAATATATTATTGTCCACTTTATTCAAAGCTTCGAACACGGAAGCTTTGAAAATATGTGTGGCGTTGCTCAGCACGCTGATTTTGGCCTGAGGAAAGTAACGGTAGCGCAACATCAGGGTATCTTCCACAATTTCCTTGAAACAGGGATGCAGAGTAGGTTCTCCGTTTCCGGCAAATGTCAATACATCAGGGGCCGGTCCGTTGACCGACATATATTTCAAACGTTCCTCCAAAGCCTTGCGAACCTCTTCTCTGGTAGGAAGCGGTTTCTTGGCACGGAAATCCTTATTGAACCCGCATTCGCAATAAATACAATCGAAAGTACAGAACTTTCCATCTTCGGGCAACAGATTGATGCCTAAAGAAACTCCCAAACGTCGGCTATGTACCGGACCGAATATAGGAGACGGATAAATAACAGTAGACATTTTATT
>JAJPYK010000291.1 GCA_021205005.1 Paraprevotella sp.
CCTCGAAAAGAATCAAAGCTAATATCCAGTAATTAAGGCAAGTTCTACGCATAACGTAGGGCCAAGCCTATACTGGATATGGTTTGTGGTGAACCACGAGACGATAGGCTACGGTTCTACGTTTTTTATGTTTCCCCGTTTGCCGTTTTACTGATGAACAAGTTCACGATTGCCCTATAATAGCAGCAAAGAGACATTTATCTGCAAATACAGGTGGTTTTGCACTCTACTATTACGAGACAAAAAACGGGGAAGATGCCATTGAAAGCATCCTCCCCGTCCTTATATCATAAGACTTCTATCTATCTTTCGGCTTACATAATGCCGCCCATGCCGCCCATACCCGGAGCGCCCATCGGCATTTCAGGTTTGTCTTCCTTCTTGTCGCAGATGACGCATTCGGTGGTCAGGAACATTCCGGCAATAGACGCGGCGTTCTCCAAAGCCACACGGGTAACTTTAGCCGGGTCGATGATACCGCTGGCTTTCATGTTTTCGTACTTGTCCTCACGGGCATTGTAACCGAAATCGCCTTCACCCTGACGTACTTTCTCTACAACAACCGAACCTTCCAGACCGGCATTCTCCACGATCTGACGGAGCGGCTCTTCGATAGCACGTTTCACAATGTTGATACCGGTAGTCTCATCGGCATTATCACCCTTCAGACCCTCCAGCGCAGGGATGGCGCGGATATAAGCGACGCCGCCACCCGGAATGATGCCTTCCTCGATAGCCGCACGGGTTGCGCACAAAGCATCGTCCACACGGTCTTTCTTCTCTTTCATTTCCACCTCACTCGGTGCACCGACATAGAGCACAGCCACACCGCCGCTCAACTTAGCCAGACGTTCCTGCAACTTCTCTTTGTCGTAGTCGCTGGTAGAGTTTGCGATTTCATTCTTAATTTGGTTGACGCGATCCTTGATGAGTTCGCTCTTGCCATGACCGTTGACAATGGTCGTATTGTCCTTTGAAATCGTAACCTTGTAGCAAGAACCTAACATTTCGAGCGTAGCCTGTTCCAACTTCAATCCTTTCTCTTCGCTGATCACTACACCGCCGGTCAATACGGCAATGTCCTCCAACATCGCCTTACGACGGTCGCCGAAGCCCGGAGCCTTCACTGCACAAATCTTCAACTGGCTGCGCAGACGGTTAACCACCAAAGTAGTCAATGCCTCGCTGTCTACGTCTTCGGCAATCACCAACAACGGGCGACCGCTCTGTACGGCAGGTTCCAAAATAGGCAGGAAATCCTTCAAATTAGAAATCTTCTTGTCGTAAATCAGAATGTACGGGTTCTCCATCACGCACTCCATCTTCTCCGTATCGGTCACGAAATAAGCCGAAAGATAACCGCGATCGAACTGCATGCCTTCTACCACACCAATGGTAGTGTCGCGGCCCTTAGCCTCTTCGATAGTGATTACGCCGTCTTTGCTGACTTTTTTCATGGCCTCAGCCAACAGTTTTCCTATTTCGGGATCATTGTTTGCACTGACAGTGGCCACTTGCTCTATCTTATTATAATCATCGCCCACCTGTTCGGCTTGCGTTTTAATATGCTCCACGACTTTGGCTACGGCCTTGTCTATACCGCGTTTCAAGTCCATCGGATTGGCACCGGCTGCCACATTCTTCAAGCCTACGCTCACGATGCTTTGTGCCAAAACGGTAGCCGTAGTGGTACCGTCACCCGCATCGTCGCCCGTCTTGCTGGCTACGCTCTTGACCAACTGCGCTCCGGCATTCTCGAATGCGTCGCTTAATTCGATTTCCTTAGCCACGGTCACACCGTCTTTCGTGATGTGGGGGGCACCGAATTTCTTTTCGATGATCACGTTACGTCCTTTCGGGCCCAATGTAACCTTCACTGCATTTGCCAACTGATCCACACCGTTTTTCATCAACTCGCGGGCCTCTATATTGAATTTAATCTCTTTTGCCATGATTCTTATCCTTTCCTTAATCTATTATATACTTATTCAGCCGCAGCTTTACGCCAACACGGCTACCACATCGCTCTGACGCATGATAAGGTATTTCTTACCTTCGAACTCCACTTCCGTACCGGCATATTTGCCATAGAGCACGGTGTCGCCCTCTTTCAGTACCATTTCTTCATCTTTCGTACCTTTGCCCACTGCCACAATCGTACCTTGCAGCGGTTTTTCCTTTGCGGTATCCGGAATGATAATGCCACCTACAGTCTTTGTTTCTGCCGGAGCCGGTTCAATCAGCACGCGGTCAGCTAATGGTTTAATGTTCATAATGAATCTGTTTTTATTGTTTTACACTTTTAGTTTCTACCCCTTCACTTACGAAAAACATGCCAAAATAGAAAGTCTGACAGTTTGTCATACTATGTCATGCGTTAAAAAAGTACAAAGAGCAGCCCTCATCCCGATTTTTATCCCCTGTCCGACGTCCTGCGACGACAGGAAAAGCATAAAAATGAATTTAATTGCTTACTTTTGCAGAAAGCGACAAACAATGAAATTGCGACTGACCTATCTGGTTGTATTTCTCGTCATGCTCTTGGCTCTGACAGTCTTCCCCAAAACCGGAGGCTACATCTGGCAAGAGGAAATCATCAATCCTCTTTCGGCCTTACTCTTCACGCTACTGGTCTATCTGACCGGACGCATCGCACAATCGACGCACAGCACGACGGGAATACTCTGCACGGCCTTGTTCATCCTGCTGTTTTGCCCGGACTCACGTCAGTTTTTCAATCGTGACGAAACGGCCGTCATCGAACTGACCTCCACCGGCATCGTACCGTTTTTCATCTCACAATACACCCGGATCTCGAATAAAAACTTCAAGTACGGCTATTTCCTGATGCTGTTAATGGGCATCTTTTGCAGCTATACCCACGACAGCGTGACCATTCCCCTTTGCGCCAGCTTCCTCACCCACTCTTATCTGCAACGCGACCGCCGGTTCCGCCTGGCTTGCTGGCCGATGGTCATAGGATTCGTTGTCGGCACCACACTGTCCGTCTTGCAATCCACTTATTGGAATCTGGCGGAACTGGGCGACCTGGATGCCTTATCGTCGCAAACGGCCAACGGCTTCATACAACTATGGGAAACCAAAGTGTTCATGTTTGCCGTACTACTGACTATTTATTTTCTCTCTTCGCGCCGAAGGAGAAAAAGGTTATGGCGCATCTCAAGAGAACACAAGCTACTGACATACTGCCTGTTATACTCTTTCTGCGCCATCCCGTTCGCCCCTTTGGGGTTTGAGAATGCCATTTCAGGCGTATGCTTTTTCTGCATGTTCTGGGCCCTGTTCCTTTTCCAGGAAATACTGGCTCTTCTCCGGGAACGCCGCCAATTAAAAAGATTGCGCAAAGAATAATTCCGCCGGCTAACGGGCGGACATTATCCAATCGTCGGGAACACATTCCGCCTCTACCACACGTTCCAGACAGTCGGAAAGGTTCGGGAAAAAATCTATTCCCGTGATACGTTCCACCTCATCCACGGAATTGACATAAGCATCGAGCGGACGATTGCCGGAGGTATTCTTATATATGAATCCGATGGCTTTGGGCGGCGTCAGACTGAGCACCACTTTGTAAAAAGCCTCCGGCACCGTCACATGGCTGCGACCGATATGCCGATGACTGCCTTTGTACAACACAGGACCGGCCACCACATAAAGACGGCCGTATTCCATCGTCCAGTCCCGACAGGCGTCCTCCAACTCTGTCCAGTCTCCACGATTCAGATTATGGTCCTGCGGACATATATTGGTCAGATAGAAACTCTCCCGCATGGCCTGTTCATCCCATTTATTGTCCGCTGCCGGACACATGTGTCCGCGATCGTAACCGGAATTTTTATAATCGTCCGTAGTCACCGGATCGGCAACCTCCGGATCGGGAAGGAACTTATTGTAACGGCTTACCACTTCCTTAAAACGGTCGGGAGTCAACGTCCAGGCCACCCAATTGGGAATCCGGGTTTCCGCATTATAAGACACGGTATATCCCGTATGACGGATGACCTGACTTGTCCGCACTTTGACGAATTCGGGCAGGGCCACATCGGTAATCCCCGACGAGGTCTCCGATGTTTTTGTCCGTACCGACGGACGGTCGCCTGCCACACGACCGACAAGCTCCTCAGGCAAAGGTAGGTTCTCCGACCATTGTATCGCGTAACTGCGTATATGGTCGTAACTGCCTGCCAACGCCAGCGCGGCCAGCACCAGACCGACCAAGATGTTTTTACCTTTCGTTTTCTTTCTTTTCCGTTTCATGAGTTTCTGTTTAAGAGTTTCGCCTAACCGTTCTCCGCAGTGTACGGACAAAGCTTTTATCCTCGGCCGTCACGCGAAATGAATCCACAATCTTCTGTATGGCTTTGTTCTGTGTCTCGTCATTCAACTTTCCCCCGACCAGCACGGAGCGGGTCTGTTCGGGATATTTCACATAGCACACCGATATGGCCCAGGCCACCGCCATGGTATCATAATATCCGACCGGAGGAACCGCCGTACAGGCCTCAAGCACACGATGCACGAAATCGTCCGTAAAGAAATGCGACAAAAGCATGACCACGCCGAAACGCCGGGAAAATTCTGCCGTACTATATAAATAAGGTTGCAGAAACGCCCACGCCTCCTCACGGCGCTTACGCACGAACTTGAAGCTCACGCAAGACGAATCGCACAGCGACCAATCGGTAACCTTACGGACATAGGCAGCCATGCGCATCAACTGTTCCTCAAAAGGCATTCGGGCCATGCCCGCCACGAAGCCCTGCAACAAGACTTCCTCGAAACTGTCATCCTCGGCCTCGTCCATATAGGTTCTCCAATCCTCCCGACTGATGGTTTTGGCCAAAGACCGAAGCACGGGAAGACGCACCCCGATCATCGGACGGGCTCCCGGCACCAAGGCCGCAGAAAAAGCGGCATACCGGGCGTCGGCATGCTCTCTCAAAAAGTTTTTGATTTCCGGATAAGTCATGGTTTCTATTGCATTCACTCGTTCTATCGGTACAAAGGTAAGAAGAATACAGCGGAGATAAAAGGGAAACCGGACATAACATGCCCTTGCGTTTCCAAAATAAGGGCTGACAATTTGTCACCTCACCTTTGGCAGAATCCCGTATTTCGGGACTTCCTCAGCCCGATCGACTTAAAAACGATTCTCACACACGGGAATTCTGACCGTTTTCCACTAAAAACGCCGATCTGCTTCCACACAGATCCACTTCAAACGGATCCTTATGCCCACCTTAACGCATAAAGTCAGAAAAAGACGGGAAACACGAACTTTTAGTCTGGCATTTTTTGCATCCGAAAAAGAAGCAAATAGAGAAAAACAAGAGGTTACGAGGCACTTTTATCGTCATTCATCCGCACCTTTTTCGCCGATCAAAGGACATTCCGCCTTCAATCTGCGCCGAAAAATTTCCCGTTCTCCGCCCGACAAGAAATTATTCGGCGCATGAAAAAAGGACATAACGCCCCGGAAACGCACGTTACCGGCATTCCGGAGCCATTTTCTGTTAAAAAAGGAAGCCGAAACGAAACCGTTTTTCATTTATCTGCCTCATGCAGCAGACACCCGAAATAACAAAATGAAAGTATCCGTTCTAATTTTCCTCGTTCCAATATCCGGTATAAGAAACACTTTGCGCATTGCTGGGGATCAGAATAATATCCGTCCGCCCGTTGGCAAACGCCGTAACGGTGAATTTATACAGCACAGGATTCTTACGGACCGTAAACTCCACCCGGGTAGCGGAATTTTCCATGGGCTTGACCTGAACATCTTGCGCGGGAAGGGCAAAATGCAGACCGTCGTCATTCATTACGGGCTGGTAGACCCGTCCCATATAAGGCAAATACACAAAAGCGGAGTCATGGCTCATAGCCACCGAATATCCGTAGGAAAGCATACGGGCCGGATAAGACACCGGCGTCATATACGTCACGGCCACTTTAAAACTATCGGCATCAAAACTTTTGGCATCTTGTGCGGACAAGACCGCCATGCCGGCCCACAGGCAAATCACAGACAAGGATAATCTCTTTCTCATCATTTTATTCTGTTTTTAGTTCATGCACCGTATGTCCAGGCAAACAGCCGGCTGCCGTCCGTCTTCTTCCGTCCTGTCACCCTGAAAAGGGAATCAAAAACGGCCTTTGTCGTTGGCTTAATAAAGTAACAACAAAGGCCGTTAGGTTGTATGCTCAAGAGTCTATTTTTTAATAATATTTACCATTTCGGCCACGGTCAAAAGCGATTGCTCACCCGTAACCATGTTCTTCAAGGTTATTTTCCCCTCCTTCATTTCGTTCTCCCCCACGATGGCCACGAATGGAATCGCCTTGGCATTGGCGTAACTCATTTGCTTCTTCATCTTCGCATTGTCGGGGTAAATCTCGCAACGCACACCGGCCCGACGAGCCTGAGCCATGAGCGGCAGGCAATAGGCGGCTTCCGCCGATCCGAAATTCACGAAAAGCAGTTCCGTACCCGTCACGGTCTCTTGAGGATACAGGTTCAACTGATTCAGCACGTCGAAAATACGATCGGCACCGAACGAGATGCCCACACCGCTCACGCCCGGCATGCCGAAGATGCCGGTCAGGTTATCATAGCGGCCGCCGCCGGTAATGCTCCCTATTTCCACATCCAGGGCTTTTACCTCGAAAATGCAACCGGTATAGTAGTTCAATCCGCGGGCCAATGTCAGGTCCAGCTCCATCTCATTCTTCAAGCCCAATCCGGCAAGCGTATCGAGCACGAACTCGCATTCCTCTATGCCTTTCAATCCAACCTCGCTGCCGGCCAATACCTTCTTCATCGTGGCCAGCTTCTCCCGATTCGTTCCGCTCAGACAGATGATGGGTTGCAGTCGAGCCAACGCTTCAGGAGCGATGCCGCAGGCAAGAAGTTCGGCATTCACTTTGTCCAGTCCGATCTTGTCCAGTTTATCGATCGCCACGGTGAGATCCACGATCTTATCGGCAGCTCCGATCATCTCGGCAATGCCGGTCAGGATCTTACGATTATTCAACTTGATGCTCACGCGTACACCGAACTTGTCGAACACCGTGTCCACAATCTGCATCAACTCCACCTCGTTCAGCAACGAGTCGCTGCCTACCACATCGGCATCGCACTGATAAAACTCCCGATAACGTCCCTTCTGCGGACGGTCGGCACGCCATACGGGCTGTATCTGATAACGCTTGAAAGGCATGGTCAGTTCTTCGCGATGCTGCACCACATAACGGGCGAAAGGTACGGTGAGATCATAACGCAATCCCTTCTCGCACAGGCGGGCGGCCAGTCTGGGCGTATTAGCCTCGTTCAGATCCGCAGTGTCCACACCGGAAAGGAAATTGCCTGAATTCAGAATCTTGAAGAGCAACTTATCCCCCTCTTCACCGTATTTTCCCATCAGGGTCGACAGATTCTCCATCGCCGGGGTATCGATCTGCTGGAACCCGTACAGGGCATACACCCCTCGGATAGTGTCAAATATATAATTCCGTTTCGCCATTTCTACAGGCGAAAAGTCGCGTGTACCTTTCGGTATGCCGGGTTTCATAGCCATATTCTGTATATTTTTGAAGATTCGGGGGCAAAATTACATCTTTTTTTCCAACGGGTGATCATTCCGCAAAGATATAATTATAGGAGAATGTAGCATGAAACCGTTTTTATTCCTAACTTTGCATCAGTTTAAAAGCATTTAGGCGTATGAAATTTTTTCGCAAATCTGCTCCGGAAAAAGAGGAGCAACAGGTCCGTACAGAGCCCTCAGAGGTTCCGTCGATCCCCACATCCGTCCCTGTTCCGCCGCCAGCGTCGCCAGCTCTTGCAGAGCCCGAAGCCGCAGCGCGGCAATGGTTTGCCGAGAAATTCGGTACGGAAATGCCCGATGAAGTGATACGCATGTTCCGCATGATCGCACAAACCGAAATCAAACGGCAAAAAATGGGCGAACAGGTCCTCGATGCCAACGAGTTGAAACGCATACACGACAGCCTCCGCCTGTATAAGACCAAGCTGACCAACACCCAACAAACCCTGGACGGCTTGCAGGCCCAAAAAGAATGGTGGCACAAGTTCAAGGAACTGAACGGCACGCTGGAAAAATACCGCCAGGACTTTTTCGAAAGCAACAAGGCATACAGCGCACACCTGAAAGAAATCAAGGAGCTGGAACGTTTCGAGACGTTCGAAACCGTACAGGGCAACTACCAGCGGATCAAAGACAAGGAAAACATGCTCCAAGGCGTACGGCAAGCCTGCACCGCTCATACTCCCCAATTGACAGAAGTACAGACGGCCTGTAAGAACATACAGAAACAGGAGGAAGGCGCTGAAAAGAAATACCAAGACGCCAAAAGTCATCTGCGACAAGTACAAGGCATCGTGGCCGAAGGACACCGGCTGCAATCCACCCTGAAACTATGTGAGGACGAACTGAAAGACCTCTCGGCCTACAAAGAACAGATCGAACAAGTCCTTTCCGATACGAAAGGTCTGGACGACGAAGTGAAGGGAGAACTGAAGGAAACCTCAGCAAAGGCCGCGCAGCAGCAACTGTTACTGCAAAATATGGAATCGCAACAGAGAATGCTGGAAAAAGGAGATGTCATCCAGACCAAGCTTAAATTCCTGCAATCTCTGATCAAGCGCAAAGAACAACTGCAAGTCGTGCTTGAACGGGCACAGAAACAACAGCATGAGCAAGATGAGAAATTGAACCGGCTGTTCCTCTCTTCGCAAGAAGTAGACGCCCAAACGAACTCATTGCAAAGTGAGCTGCAAGTGCATCAGAAAAGCGTCGTAGGCATGAACAGCTACAGCCTGCAACAACGGGCCATGTCGCTGAAAAGCAAACGGGAAAGGCTCATGACGGCTATACAACTGTGGAAACAAATCACGGAAGGATATCCCCGTGTCGACGACAAGAGTCAGGAAATCATGCGGATGAAGCATCACAACGAAGCCCTAAAAGCACAGATAGTCAAACTCGAACCCGAAGTGGCGGGCATGCAGACGCAATGCGAAGAGTTGAAATACGCCTACACGCTCAGCAAAAGTCAGGATGTGATGCGGCTACGTGAGGATTTGCAGGAAGGCGTAAGTTGCATCGTATGCGGAGCCACACACCACCCGTATCATTCCGACACGCTGCTGGAACAAAGTAAACTGATCGGCGAAATCAAAATAGATTGCGAACAGGCGGTCAACGAGCTGAAACACAAACAGACCTTGCTGACTGAACTGAAACGGGAACAGGCACTTGAAGAAGGACGCATTGAAATGGCCTATCAGGCACTGGAAGTCTACAAACAAGTGTTGCAGGAAAACGTAGCGCAGTGGGAGACGTTCATCCCCCTGGACCGCTCGTTCAAGGATTGCTCGGGCAGCACCAACTTCGAAGGGAGACGCATCATGCTGCAACAATTGGTGGAAAAAACCGGAGTAGATGCCGAAGACGCCCAGAAAGAGCTGGATGCGTTCAATTACCATCAGTCCAGCATCAACGCCCTCAACGAGAAAATCGCGCTGAAAGAACAAGAAAAAGACGAAATAGCCGTCCGGCTGAATGAGGTGAACACCGGTTGTCAGGTCGTGGCTTACCGCGTTGAACAGTTGCAGAACTCTCTGCAACGCACCAACAATCAATATAGCGAGCTCTTCGACGAGATAGACAAGATGATGGTCATATCCAACTGGTATAAGGTTTGGACTGAGAATCCCGAGAACCTTAGAATCTACATCCAACAGCAAATGGCACGCTGGTACGACCTGAAAAAGGAAATGGACAAGACCCGGAACGAACGGACCAGCCAGCAAGCCCGCCAGGAAGCCATCACCCGCCAACAAAGCATACTGCAAAAATTGTGCGACTTTGTAAAGAGCAAAATGGAACAGATGGAAGAGTCTAAAAACCAAATGTACGGACAACTGTGCAAAATATTCCCGGAAGGCGATGCGGAGAGCTGCAACAAAGCGGCTTTTGAACAAATGACCCTTATGGAGGAAGAAAAGGAAAAAGCCCGTCGTCAGACCGTAGAGGCGCAAATCGCCGTATCGAATTGCCAAGGCTATCACCGGTGTCTGGAAGATACCATGCAGGAACTCGAAATTCAAATGGCGGCAGAACGTTCGGACCTGGACGTATGGATCAGGAAATACAATGCGCAACATTCTCCCGTACAGTACTCCGAACTGGAGCAAAGTTTCAACAGTCCTACGGATTGGAATGCCTTGAGGCTGGAGATCAGAACCCTTACCCTCCAAAACATGTTGGCTGAGGCACGGGCCAACGAAGCCCGTCTGGCTTTGGCGGCCCATCAGGTAAATGCGCTCTCGCAAGGACAGGATAAGGAAGACCGTACCGCCGCACTCAATGCCGAAATCGCCCGACTGGAAAGCGAACGCAACCGGATTCTCTTGCAAATGGCGGGATGTCAGGCACGTCTTGAAGCCCACGAAGCCGGTTTGCAACAACTGACAGCCGGAACAAGTACGTCCACTTCATTACAATCATGAACCGTTGCCGTCTACTCCAAGTCATGGCCGGTCTCGTAGTCGTCGGAATCACGGCCGTCGGTTGCCGGTCTTCGCGCTCGATGCAAGGCCCCTCGTTCGTATTGGTCGTAGATGCCGGTCATGGAGGTAACGACCAAGGGGCGTCGGGACGACGTTCGCTGGAGAAGAATGTCAATCTGAAAGTGGCCAAACGGGTATGCAAGCTCGTGCGGAAGGAATGTCGCAACGTAACGGTCATCCCCACCCGTCCCGATGATGAATTCGTCACCCTGAACGACCGTGCCGGCATGGCCAATTACTACCACGCCGACTTGTTCATCTCCATTCATTCCAATTCGTCTAAAGGATGGGCCGAAGGAACGGAGACTTTCATCCATCCCACGGCGCGGGGAAGCCGCAGCGAGAGTATGGCCCGCTTCATCGAACAAGAGTACCGACAACAAGGAAACCGGGAAAGCCGAGGCGTGAAAACAGCCAACTTCGCGGTATTGCGCAACACGCACATGCCGGCCGTACTCACCGAAATCGGATTCATCTCCAATCGGGATGAAGAAAAAATCATAAATTCACGAAAAGGTCAAAAGACACTGGCACGATGTATCTGCGACGCTTTCATCCGCTACCGTCAACAAGTGCCATAGACTGTTTTTTCAGGATCATACGGCTGTCACGTCAGAACCGATCAAAACAAAATTCCATTTATAGAGAAAAATCCATAAAATGAAGAAAAGTTTAATTGCCTTGGCGTTCGGGACGTTCGCCTTAGGCATGGCGGAATTCGTGATGATGAGCATTCTGCCTTACGTAGCTGCCTCCATGCGATGCAGCATACCCGAAGCGGGACATTTGATCTCGGCTTACGCCATAGGGGTCTGCGTGGGCGCGCCTTCTGTGGTATTGGTGGCCCGCAAACGTCCTCTACACAAAATCCTGTTATGTCTCATGCTGATCTATTTGACGGGAAATGCCATGATGTCATTCTGTTCCGACCTTCATCTCGGCATGCTGTTCCGTTTCATTTCCGGACTGCCGCACGGAGCCTACTTCGGTGTGGGCTCTATCGTGGCCGATCGGCTGGCCTCCCGCGGCAAAAGCACGTCGGCCATTGCGGTCACGTGCTCGGGCATGACCGTAGCCAACTTGGTCGGCATCCCGATAGGTTCATGGTTGAGCGAAATGGTTTCCTGGCGGGTCATCTTCCTCTTCAATAGTTTGTGGGGAGTGCTGACTTTCATTCTGCTCTATCGTTTCATACCCCACATGGAGCCTTTACCCAACACAGGGTTGAAAGGGCAATTCCATTTTCTGAAGAGTGCAGCCCCCTGGCTCATCATGGCAGCCACGACCTTCGGTAATGGCGGCATCTTCTGCTGGTACAGCTATATCAGTCCGTTGATGAATAAGATCGCCGGATTCTCACCCTCCGAGATCACGTTGCTCATGGTGCTGGCCGGAGGAAGCATGTGTGTGGGCAATCTGATAGGCTGCAGACTATCCGACCGCTATACGCCAGGCAAGACCATCTTGGACGTGCAGTCTTTTATGGTCTTAGCCCTTCTCACTACGTTCTTCTTCGCCTCCGATCCCGGCATAGCCGTCTTGGCGATGTGCATCTGTACGGCTTGTCTGTTCGGCGTATCTGCTCCTCAACAGCTCTTGCTGCTTCGTTTCTCCAAAGGGGGAGAGATGATGGGGGCCGCCTTGGTACAAGTAGCCTTTAATTTGGGCAATGCCGTAGGGGCCTACTGTGGCGGTCTCCCGATCACCTGTGGTTTCAGTTATAATTATCCGGCCCTTGTCGGTACGGGATTCGTCGTAGTCGGTATCCTGGCCACCCTCACATTTTGTAGGAAGTACCGGATAGAGAATGCAAATATATAATAGGATAGACGCTCCGGCTGGTAGGAAGAGTGAAAGAGATTCTCCGTAACGTCCCCGTGACTGTATGAAAAAGGAGGTGCCTCAAAACTAAAATGACTACTCCGAAAAGTTGCAGATAGTAATTATAACATTTAAAAGGGTCGTATCAAACTCTATATTGAGTAATGATACGACCCTTTATTTAGCATTTTAGAATGCTCAAATTTCAAATTATAAGTTCATATTTTCAAAAACGGAGCTTTGACACAACCTCTTTTAAGTTCATGGGATGGTGTCGTCCGATACACCTCATCCACACCGCTCCGGACAAATATCTTAGGTGAATTGACGAATAACGTCCACAAAATCCTTACCGTATTTATTCTTCTTGAAATCTCCGATGCCGTTCACTTGTCCAAACTCCTCGACCGTAACTGGACGGAGTTCACACAAGTTTTGCAAGACTTTGTCGGACATAACTATATAAGGAGGAAATCCCTGGTCATCGGCCAAGCGTTTCCGTAAGCTCCGCAGGGCGTCGAAGAGTTCTTGAGAATAGACGGCCTTATCCGGAGAGCTTTTAGGTACGACCGGCACAACCGAGGATGTCCTCCCACTTGTCAACTTACGACTGCGTTTACGCGGCTGTTCCTCTTTACGCACTACGGCGAGGGTCACTTTGCGCCCCCGATAAAGTACCTGACGACCGATATCCGTCAATTTCAAGTGATTGCCCTCTTCATAAGCAATCTCAAACAAACCGTTTTGCAGCATCTGCATCAAGTAATCGCGCCAGTCACGCCCCGGGACTTCCCTCCCCACACCAAAAGTCTTCAACGTTTCATATCGTCCTTTGGCCACTTCCGGTGTAAGATTGCCACGCAAAATATCCGTCACGGTCGGTGCGCTCACTTGCTGATCTGCTCTCACAATAGCGCTCAATGCCTTTTGTGCCAATATCGTACCGTCGAATCTCTGCGGCGGATTCTTACAGACGTCGCAGTTGCCGCAATCGCAGTCACTCTGTTCTCCGAAATAGTTCAGCAAGATACGCCTTCGACAGACATCCGACTCAGCATACTCCTGCATACGACGCAGCTTTTCCATATTGATCTCCCGCTGTCCGCTTTCAAGCGCGAACTTGGAAAGCTGAATCAGATCAGACATAGAATAAAAGAGCACAGTCTCGGAGGGCAGTCCGTCACGGCCGGCGCGCCCGATCTCCTGATAAAAAGCTTCGATGCTTTTCGGCAAATTATAATGGATCACGAAACGTACATTCGATTTATCGATCCCCATCCCGAAAGCCACCGTAGCGCAGACGACCTGTATGCGATCGTGAATGAAATCATCCTGCGTCTTTTCACGTTCCTCCGGCGAAAGCCCCGCATGGTATGCAGATGCCGTGATACCATGTCCGCAAAGCATATCGGCCACACTATCCGTAGTCTTCTTACTCAAACAATAGATAATGCCGCAATCATCGTGATGACGGGCAATCAAATCCAAGATAGCACGTCCTTTTTCTTTTTTCTGATACCCCCGCTTCACTTCCAGACTTAAGTTGGGGCGGTCGAACGATGATATGAAAACATCCGGGTCAGACAGTTTCAACTGTTTTTGAATATCCTCCCGAGTCAGTCGGTCGGCCGTAGCGGTCAAAGCTACAATCGGCACTTGAGGGAAGTTCTGTTTCAACAAACCTAATTGAGCATATTCAGGCCTGAAATCATGCCCCCATTGAGAAATGCAATGAGCCTCGTCCACCGCAAAAAGAGACACTTTCATGTCTTTTATTAAATAAGGTAATTCCCCGATCAGACGTTCCGGAGAGATATACAACAGTTTCAGCTCTCCACGAAGACAGGCTGAACGCACACGGACATTCTCTGCCTCGTCATTCATACTGTTCAAAGCTGCCGCTTTCACACCATTGGCCAACAAACCTTCCACTTGATCCTTCATCAGAGAGATCAATGGAGAAATCACGACAGTCGTACCGTCCATCATTATGGCCGGTATCTGATAACACAGACTTTTTCCTCCTCCCGTAGGCATCAGGACCAGCACGTCATGTCCGCTTAAAATTTTTCCGATGATTTCTTCTTGCAAAGGGCGGAAAAAAGAGTATCCGAAATAGCGTTTTAATATATTCTGCATAATTATTCATTGCCGTTTTCGAGTAAAACAGCACAAAGATACTTCTTTTTTGCATCTTTTAATTGAATAGTCT
>JAJPYK010000091.1 GCA_021205005.1 Paraprevotella sp.
CAACAGATAAAACAAGAAAAATAAACCATTAAAATACAGATGTTATGAGCAAGAAAAATTTGCATTTCGAGACTTTGCAACTCCACGTAGGACAAGAGCAACCGGATCCGGCTACAGACGCACGTGCCGTGCCTATCTACCAAACCACATCTTATGTGTTCCGCAATTCGGCCCATGCCGCCGCCCGTTTCGGTCTACAAGATCCGGGTAACATCTACGGTCGTCTGACCAATAGCACACAAGGCGTATTCGAAGAGCGCGTAGCCGCACTTGAAGGAGGTGTGGCCGGATTGGCCGTGGCTTCCGGGGCAGCCGCCATTACCTATGCTTTCGAGAATATCACCAAGGCCGGCGACCATATCGTCGCAGCGAAGACCATTTACGGAGGAAGTTATAATCTGCTGGCTCATACACTGCCGACTTACGGCGTTACCGCCACGTTTGTAGATCCTTCCGACCTGAAGAACTTCGAACGTGCCATACAGGAAAATACCAAAGCCATATTCATTGAGACATTGGGAAACCCGAACTCCAATATCATCGATATTGATGCCGTAGCAGCCCTTGCTCATCAACACCGCATACCTTTAATTATAGACAATACTTTCGGTACGCCCTACCTGATCCGTCCGATCGAACACGGAGCAGACATCGTGGTTCATTCCGCCACTAAATTCATCGGAGGCCACGGTACATCTTTGGGTGGCGTCATTGTCGATTCCGGTAAATTCGACTGGGTGGCTTCGGGCAAATTTCCCCAACTTACCGAACCGGATGCCAGCTATCATGGCGTACGCTTCGTCGACGCCGCAGGCCCAGCCGCTTACGTGACCCGTATCCGCGCCGTCTTGTTGCGCGACACGGGAGCTACTCTCAGCCCGTTCAACGCTTTCATCCTGCTGCAAGGGTTGGAAGCCCTTTCTTTGCGCGTGGAGCGTCATGTGGAAAACGCCCTGAAAGTGGTAGACTTCCTGAGCAAGCACCCCAAAGTAGCCAAAGTCAACCATCCCGCATTGGCAAGCCATCCAGACCATGCTCTCTACCAGAAGTACTTCCCGAACGGCGCGGGTTCCATCTTCACGTTCGAGATCAAAGGGGGACAAGAAGAGGCATTCCGCTTCATCGACAGTCTGGAGATCTTCTCTCTCTTGGCCAATGTGGCTGACGTCAAATCGTTGGTAATTCATCCGGCCAGCACCACCCACTCACAGCTCAACGAAGAAGAGCTGAAGGAACAGGACATCACTCCGGCCACCATCCGTTTGTCCATCGGTACGGAACATATCGACGACCTGATTGCCGACTTGTCTCAAGCCCTTGACAAGATCTAAATCAATTACCCACTAAAAGTTTAAGAGTATGGGAAGAATTTATCAATCATTGACCGAACTCATCGGTCGCACACCATTGCTGGAAGTCAGCCGCATTGAAAAGGAAGAACAGTTGGCAGCCAAAGTAATAGTCAAGTTGGAGAGTTTCAATCCGGGCGGAAGCGTAAAAGATCGCGCGGCCATCTATATGATAGAAGCTGCCGAAAGATCGGGAGTGTTGAAACCGGGCAGTCTGATCATAGAACCCACCAGCGGAAACACTGGTATCGGATTGGCATGGATCGCATCAGTCAAGGGATATCCTCTGATTCTCACCATGCCCGAAACCATGAGTATCGAACGCCGCAACCTGTTGAAAGCACTGGGAGCACAATCGGTGCTCACTCCGGGGAGCGAGGGCATGAAAGGCGCCATCCGAAAAGCGGAGGAACTGAAAGCGGAACATCCGGGAGCTTTCATTCCCCAACAATTCGAGAATCCGGCAAACCCCTTAGCTCACACGCAAACGACGGCAGAAGAGATCAGGCAGGATACGGACGGCAAAGTAGACTTCTTTGTTGCCGGAGTCGGCACCGGAGGCACCTTCAGCGGAACAGCCAAAGGGCTGAAAAGCCATAATCCGGCAGTGACAGCCGTAGCCGTAGAACCGGAAAGCTCTCCCGTACTGTCGGGAGGAAAGCCCGGGCCGCATAAGATACAAGGTATCGGAGCCGGTTTCGTACCGGTCAACTTCGAGCGCGACCTGGTGGATGAGATCATACAAGTGAAAGACGAAGACGCCATCCGCACCTCACGTTTGCTGGCCCGTCACGAAGGTTTGCTCGTCGGCATCTCATCCGGAGCAGCACTCTATGCGGCACTGCAATTGGCCAAACGTCCGGAAAACAAAGGTAAAACCATCGTAGCCTTATTGCCCGATACCGGAGAGCGTTACTTGTCGACAGTATTGTACGCTTTCGATGAACTCCCGCTCTGACTTCGTTGAACAACGAGCGACATAAAAAAAAGTTATCCCGACTTTCTCTCCAAGATTAAGTCGGGATAACTTTTTTATAGAATCAGACCACTCTCTAATCCGCAGCCTCATGCTTATCATGAGACTTAAAGTATTTCAGGAAGAAAAGGATCTGATAATCTATCGAATTACTCCAATATTCTTCCGTATGTCCTCCCGGCCTCACAATGAAGTCGTGCATGATGCCCTTTTCCAATAACTTCTGATTAAAAGCGTTGTTGACGCCGAAGAAGAAATCATCATACCCGCAGTCGATAATCAATTGCAAGTCGCCGTTCTTGATCTTGCCGATCTGGTTGATGACCGTATAATCGTCCCAATTATGGCGTATGGAGTCCTCCGCCCCGATCTGGTCTTTCATGTTCCAGTTATCCGGGAAGGGACGGATATCCAATCCGCCACTCATGCTGCCGGCCGCTCCGAACACATCCTTATGCCGGAAAGAAAGCCACATCGCGCCGTGCCCGCCCATGCTCAAGCCGGCAATGGCACGTTTCTCACGACGAAGCTGAGTACGATAACTGCGGTCTACGAAAGAGACCAACTCCCGACTGACAAAAGTCTCGAACTGCGAAGTCGGATTCAGCGGGCTGTCCCAATACCAACTGCTTTCACCGTTCGGACAAACGAATATCAGATTCTCACGGTCGGCATACGTTTTCAGCTCCGGCTTCATTTCGATCCAGGTCTTCTCCTCTCCTCCATGACCATGAAGAAGGTAAATGACGGCAGCGCCATTCCCCTCGATATGGTCCGGAGAGACGATGACGGTACGAATATTCCGTCCCATCTTGGGACTGTTCACCCAAACGGTATCTACCTTGGCGGCCTGCAACGAAGTCCAGCCACAAACCATCAGGCATAGACCTATTAAAAACTTTCTTTTCTTCACAAACTACAATCAAATCAAATGTCATCGAATAAGTTCACTCTTCTCACAGTTCAATGACGTAAGACTGCATCGTACGCAGGTCTATCGTCCACAACCGTCCGTCCAGCACCTCTCCATAGCCGCAAATGAGTTTCATCACCTCATGCGCCTGTACGCTGCCGGTCACGGCGGGCGTCATGCCCACCACACCCTTGAAAGGAGGCGGCATGCGACGGGTGTGTTCCTCGTCGGGATACAAATCGCGATAGGTTCTGGATTCCGGCGTCCGGAAAAATACCGAAACCTGACCGCAAAAGCCTTCAATAGCTCCGTATACATAGGGCTTCCCCAAAGAAGCACAAGTGTCGCTGATCAAATAACGCGTGGCATAATTGTCACACGCATCCACGACGATGTCATACTGTCCGACCAGTTCCGCCGCATTCTCCGGCGTCAGCCGACAAAGATGAGGCTCGACCTCCACTCCGCTGTTCAAGGCACGCAAACGCCGGGCGGCCAGAATCACTTTGGGCCACCCTTCTTCGGCCTCGGCATAAAGCACCTGACGATGCAGATTGCTGATGCTCACCGTATCGTCGTCCACCAAACCGATATGCCCCACTCCGGCTCCCGTCAAATAGAGCGATATGGGAGAACCCAATCCCCCGGTACCGACGATCAAGACACGGGCACGACGCAACTTTTCCTGTCCTTCCGCACCGATCTCCTTTAATAATCCCTGACGAACATAACGTTCGCATTTCTCTTGTTCTTTCATCATTTCGCAAACGATTTCAAATCAAAACTGGCATCCCAATCCTTCCACACCGGTTCGCGCCCTACCTTACGCAAGGCGGCCTCCACCTCCGACGCCGTGCGCTCATCACTGACATGGAACTGCTCCAAAGCCTGCGGATAGGTGTAATATCCCCCAGGTTCGGTCTTGCTCTCCGCACTCATCGTCGTCACGCCCAACGTAGCCATGTGGTCGCGTATGGCGGCCGGCTCGCGCGTGGAATAAGAGATGTCCACGTCGTGATCGAAGATGCGCATGGCAAAAGTGACCTGAGCCAACTCACGGTCGCTCATCACCACATTGGGTTGGAACCCGCCGTTTTCAGACGGACGCATGCGGGGAAAGTTGACACTGTATTTTGTTTTCCAATATTGTTTCTGCAAGTAACGCAAATGGAAAGCCATCATCGTGATGTCCGTGCGCCACTCTTTCTCCAGGCCGATAAGCACGCCCATACCGATGGAGTGCACGCCGGCCATTCCCATACGGTCGAACCCGTTGACCCTCCAGTCGAATTTCGACTTCATCCCGCGAGGATGATACAGGTTGTAGTTCGCCTTATGATAAGTCTCCTGAAAACAGATCACGCCATTCATGCCGTGTGCTTTCAACTCGGCATACTCCTCGGTCTTCAGAGGCATCACCTCGATTTTCAAATTGCTGAAATAGGGCTTGGCCAAATCGAGCGCACGCGCCAGATAAGGTACACCGGCCTTGGCCGGATTCTCGCCCGTCACGAGGAGCAGATTCTCAAAAGGCGCCAACTTCTTGATAGCCTTAGACTCGTTCTCGATCTCCTCTTCCGTCAGGATGGTGCGGCGCATCGGATTGCTGACGTGGAATCCGCAATAGACACAAGAGTTAGTGCAGGAATTCGTAATATATAGAGGAATGAACAAGGAAATGGTCTTGCCGAAACGCTCCTCGGTATACTTGCGGCTCAGCCGGGCCATAACTTCCAGATAAGGCTCCGCGGCCGGCGAAACCAAGGCCATGAAGTCTTCTACGTCACAACGCTCTTTCGACAAAGCCCGACGCACATCGGCATCCGTCTTGGTCGCAATCCGAGCCGTGACCTCTTCCCATGAAATTTTATCCAATTCGTCTGAAAACATGACTGGTCCTCCGATTATTCATTCAAAAACGCAGTCAGCGGCGAACTGGCCTCTGCCACGAAACTGTCGGACTGCACGCCCAGACCGGCCTCATAAGCTCTGCGTCCGGCTTCCACAGCCTGCTTGAAAGCCGCGGCCATTTCTTCGGGATTGCCCGCCACGGCTATGGCTGTGTTCACCAGACAAGCTGCCGCTCCCATCTCCATCGCCTCGGCCGCATGGCTGGGCGCACCGATACCGGCATCGACCACCACAGGCACGTGGGCCTGCTCGATGATGATGCGCAGGAAATCGCGGGTCTGCAAACCTTTATTCGTACCTATCGGCGCCCCCAACGGCATCACCGTGGCCGCACCGGCCTCTTCCAGATGGCGGCAAAGCGTGGGGTCGGCCTGACAATACGGAAGCACGACAAACCCCATCTTGACCAACTCTTCCGTAGCCGTCAACGTCTCTGTGGAGTCGGGCAACAGATAGCGCGGATCGGGATGGATTTCCAGTTTCAACCAATTGGTCCCGAAAGCCTCACGGGACAATTGCGCCGCAAAAACGGCCTCTTCGGCATCGCGCACACCGGAGGTATTGGGCAAAAGCTGGATTTCGGGACGCATGACATGCTTCAGCATATCGTCTTCGGCATCCCCTAACTCGATACGTTTCATGGCCACCGTGACCATCTCCGTACCCGATGCAGCTATGGCACGGGCCATCATCACATTGGAATTGAACTTGCCCGTACCTATAAACAGACGGGAATTGAACTCCCGCCCGGCTATGACTAACTTTTCCATTATATTATTATTTTTATTTTAATCCGCTATCCTCCGCAAGCGGCTTTGATGACCACGAGACTCATGCCCTCGGTCAAAGCATAATCGTTCCATTGCGTACGGGGCACCAAACGGTTGTTTACCGCTACGGCCACGCCCTGAACCGGCAAAGACAATTCTTCGATCAGCGAAGAAATCGTTGCAGATGTCGTTTCCACTTCTTTGTTGTTTACCGTTACTTTCATTTCTTTTTCATTAAAAACAGTTCATAAAACGAATCAAGCACAAAGAAGCACCACGAGAAGCATGAACAGAAGAGAATATAAAAATCCAATTCCTAC
This sequence comes from Paraprevotella sp., assembly GCA_021205005.1. Lineage (GTDB taxonomy): Bacteria > Bacteroidota > Bacteroidia > Bacteroidales > Bacteroidaceae > Paraprevotella. The sequence continues at coordinate 6,240 of JAJPYK010000091.1, forward strand.
GGCAGCATGACCTGCATCAGGTTCGAGGGGATGATCTCAGCCCCTGTGGGCACCCCTTTGTCTTTAACCAAGGGCAAAGATACACAAAAAGGAGATAACCTGTGACAAGATCGTCCTTATTTTTGGTCCGCACATTTCTTTTCGTACGTGAAACCGGAAAAGAATCTGACACGCGGACTTAATCGTAAATTTCTGCGCCGAACGAAAAATTATCTTGCGGAGAAAAAATATTCAATCTGCGGACAACGACGGCCCGATGTGCGCCGAATCATCGAGGACAACCGTCATGTTTTCATATCCGTCTCAAAATCAACGCTATAAAAATTCACGTCCCTGCGACTCATACCGGAAGCCAAAAAACAAAATAAACGAACATTTTCCATCCGAAGACATGGCCTGCCCCATCGCTCCTGTACCGCGATGACGCAAACGCCCTTATTCCGACAACCGCCTGTACACCTCCTCCATATACCGTTTTCCAATGGGCAGCACCAGATGATTCTCCGCCTAAGTAAGTTGATGACGGTTATAACTTTCTATCTGGTCGACCGGAACCACAAAGGAACGGTGTATCCGGATAAATTCATTTTCGGGCAAAAGGCTCAAAACACTCTTGATATTGAGTTGGGAAATCAGCGTCGTCTTGTCCACCCGATGCACTTTGACGTAATTCTCCATGGCCTCTATATAGAGAATCTCGTCCAAAGGCACCGCCGTGTTCTTATACTTCACTTTCAGGATAATCTTGCGGTTGGAAGATTCGGACGAGGCCAGCAAACGATTGGCCCGCAAACGGGTCTCCACCTTTTGCATGGCTCTCTCGAACCGGTCGTAGAAAAAGGGCTTGTGGAGAAAATCGACCGCGTCGACTTCAAAGCCCTCCAGGGCGTAATGGGCGTAAGCCGTGGTGAAAACGACACAACAATCCCCCTGAAGTTCCTTGGCCAGTTCTATGCCCGAAGTCTTCCCCATTTCGATGTCCAGAAACACCACATCCGGATGGGTTTCCCTAATTCTCTGCATACCCAGCAGCGGATGGGCATACGTTTCCAGTTCTATCCCTCCCCTTCGTTGGCAATATTGGCTGATGATGCTCAGGGCGATCGGTTCGTCGTCTATGGCAATACATTTAATCATAACTTAGGAAATGTTTAGCGTAAGTTCCACTCTGAATATGTCATTCTCGGCCGTAATCTTCAGATCGTGCTTGTCCGGATAGAGCAGCTCCAGTCTCTTCCGGCTATTTTCTATACCCATTTTCTTGGAATCCTTCACTTCGCGGATCAAGATTCTGTTCTCTATATAAAAGTGTACGAGGTCGCCTTTCTGCATCAGCTCGATGTGGATGAAGCCGTTCTCACCGGAGGATACGCCGTATTTGAAAGCGTTCTCGATGAACGTGATCAACAGCATGGGCGGAATGGGTTTCTGCGGACTTTCCGTCTCGTGCCGGAAAGTCACCTGAGTCTGTTCGCTCAAGCGCAGCGACTGCAATTCCACATACTGCCCGATGTAGTCGATCTCCTGACTGATGGGAATATAATCGCTATTGGCGTTACGGTACATATACTTCACCAAATTGACAAACTTCTCAAAAGAGGCCTCCGCCTTATCGGAATGCGTGATGAGAAGCCCGTAGAGCGTATTGAGCGTATTGAAAAGGAAATGCGGATTGATTTGTGCCTTGAACAGCGCCAACTCGGCCTTGTTCTTCTCGTCCTCGAGATTTCTCCGATACATGGATTGTCTGAAAAGTTCGATGAGCAAATGGTTGGAAAAACAATAGGCCGTCACGATAATAGTCAGGAACCATACGGCCTGTATCTGCTGCTTGTTGCGGATGGCCTTCATCACGTCGTTACTGTCATAAAGCAAGCTCAGGATGTAAACGAACAACGAAGTCGTGCACACCACCACCAACAGATAGCCGGCACACTTCAGATACTCTTTTTTCAGCAACAACCTCGGCATGTTGATGCGGCGATAATACACGAACAGTCCGAAAAGATAGAGCAGAAAAGCGGCAGAAAACCAAGGGCGATGCTCCACCCATTTATCCACCGGCAGCAAGGTAATCACCAAGGGAAAAAAGAACAGCAAAAAAAAGATGTCCGAATATCGACTGAACTTGTTCGTTCTCATTTTTCCCATAAACCTGCAAATTCTATTCATCGGTTGACAGATCAAACGCAAAGGGCGCAACGTCCGCCCCTCACGGAACGCCACAGGACGGTCCCACAGGCCTCACAACACCACTATCCCCCGTTTTTTATAACCGATACAAATATAGGGAGTTTGACTGACAAATGGAAATAAATCCGGGATTTTTTGGCGGTTTCGGAAAAATCGGAAATGAATGGACAGAAGCAACGATCCGCCCTGTTTTGGGCAACTCTGTTACATGGTATCGTAAAATCAGCCGTCATTCCGGCAGAAGTTAACCACTACATTTCCGCCGCTGACCACTACATTCAAATCATACAGTACAGTCCATTCTGTTTTATCCTAATTTTGCAGTATAAAAACAAATATTCTAAAGGTATGAGATTGCAGTTCATTACAGGCATGGCATGCTTGTTCTTTCTTTGGTCGTGCGGAGAGAAGCAGAATCAGGAGCAAAGTGCGACATATCCGACAATGACCGTCAAACTGGGTAACAAAATGCTGGAAACGGATTACACCGCCACCATTCAAGGACGGCAGACCGTAGACGTCCGTCCGCAAGTATCGGGAAACATCACTCAGATCTGCATTAAGGAAGGAGCCTCCGTACGCAAGGGGCAAACGCTTTTCATCATCGACCAGGTGCCCTATAAAGCAGCCTTGGAAACAGCCGTCGCCAATGTGGAAAGCGCAAAAGCCAAACTGTCTACCGCACAAATGAACTACGACAGCAAACAGATTCTATACCAAGAGAAAGTGGTTTCGGAATTCGACTTGCAAACCACGCGGAACGCCTTGCTCGAAGCCAAAGCCGCGCTGTCACAGGCCAAGGCGGAAGAAACGAATGCCCGTAACAACTTATCGTATACGGTGGTGAAAAGCCCGGTTGACGGAGTAGCCGGAATGATCCCTTATCGGGTAGGCGCACTGGTCAACAGTTCCATCACCGATCCCTTGGTCACCGTATCGGACGACCAAGAAGTCTATGCCTATTTCTCCATGACCGAGAATCAGGTACTGGATATGATGCAGAAAGAAAAACAGCTTTCCGACGTCATCCGCACCATGCCCGCCGTCAAGCTGAAACTGAGCAACGGTACGCTCTACCCGCACGAGGGAAAGATCGATGCCATCAGCGGCAACATCGACACCAGCACGGGCAGTATCAGCGTACGTGCCGTATATCCCAACAAAGAACAGTTGCTGAGAAACGGAAGTTCGGGAATGGTGGTAATTCCGTCCGAACATAAAAATTGCATCATCATCCCTCAGGAAGCCACGTATGAACTGCAAAACAAAGTCTTTGTGTACAAAGTCATCAACGGAAAAGCTTCATCTACTCCGATCGAAGTGGTGGAAATCAGCGACGGGAAAGAATATATCGTCACATCCGGACTGAAGCCGGGCGATGTCATCATCTCGGAAGGAGCCGGACTAGTAAAGGAAGGAGCTGTCGTATCCGGCAAACAGCCGAAAGGCAAATAAACGATACGCAAACCACAAAGAAAACAGGAACAGATGAAAGTAAAGACATTTATCGACCGCCCCATCATGGCGGGGGTCATTCCCGTTTTGATTCTTATTGTCGGGTTTATCAGCCTTACTCAATTGCCTGTGGAGCAGTTCCCGAATATCGCTCCGCCGACCATATTCGTGAGTGCCACCTATACGGGAGCTAATGCGGAAACAGTACAGAAAAGCGTGGTGGTCCCGTTGGAAGAAGCTATCAACGGTGTGGAAAACAGGACCTACATGACATCTACCGCCACCAATACGGGTAGTGCACAGATTGTCATTTACTTCAAGCAGGGAGTAAATCCGGACATGGCCACCGTAAACGTACAGAACCGCGTGGCTACGGCGGAGGGCTTGCTGCCGGCAGAAGTCACCAAAACCGGCGTCACCGTCAGACGCCGTCAGAACGGAACGCTGAAATCCATCGGTCTGTACAGTCCGAACGGGACTTATGACAATGCATTCCTGAACAATTATTTCAAGATCAACATCGAACCGCAAATATCCCGTGTTCCCGGTGTAGGCGATGTGTCGATCAACGGTGCCGACTATTCATTACGTATCTGGCTTCGCCCGGACAAAATGGCACAATACGGATTGGTGCCGGCCGACATAACCACCGTTCTCGACGAGCAGAACCTGGAATCGCCGGCCGGAACGTTGGGAGCCGACGCGGACAACACGTTCCAATACGTACTGAAATACCGCGGACGTTATGATAAGGAGAAAGACTATGAGAACTTGGTGGTACGTTCGTTACCCGACGGCAACGTATTGCGACTGAAAGACGTGGCCAAGATCGAATTGGGTTTGGTTTCCTATGACGTAAAAAGTGAGGTGAACGGCAAACCGGGTGCCATGTGTATGATTTCGCAAAAGCCCGGCTCCAACGCGAACGAAGTCGTCACGTCCATAGACAAACTGATGGCCGACATTTCGAAAGACTTGCCGAAAGACCTGGTGTTGATCGACCTGATGAGTACGAAGACGTTCCTGGACGCTTCTATCCATGACGTGACCAAGACGTTATTCGAAGCCATCATATTGGTGGTGTTGGTCGTGTACATCTTCTTGCAAAGCATGCGGTCTACGTTCATCCCGATGATCGGAATCATCGTATCGCTGGTAGGTACTTTTGCCTTCCTTTATCTCGCGGGCTTCTCGCTGAACACGCTGACGCTTTTTGCCTTAGTGCTGGTCATCGGAACGGTGGTAGATGATGCTATCGTCGTTGTGGAAGCGGTTCAGGCCAAATTTGATGAAGGTTACAAGTCGCCTTACCGGGCGACAATCGATGCGATGGACGGCATTTCATCCGCATTGATCACGACGGCGTTGGTTTTCATGGCCGTCTTCATTCCCGTCTGCTTCATGGGAGGGACCACGGGCGTATTCTACACGCAATTCGGATTGACCATGGCCATTGCCGTATGTATCTCGGCCGTGAACGCTCTGACCCTCAGTCCAGCCCTGTGCGCATTGATCATGACACCTCACGTCGACCAGACGACAGGTCAAAAGCTGTCTCTGTCCTCTCGTTTCCACATGGCATTTAATGCCGCATTCGGACGATTGACCCAAAAATACACCGACGGACTTTCTTTCTTTTTCAAACGAAGATGGTTAGCCGGAATTCTGGTTGTCGGCGCATTGTTCTGCTTTGTCTTGCTGATGAAAAGTACCAAGACCGGATTGGTTCCGGAAGAAGATATGGGAAGTTTGACCATCTCCGTACAGACGGCTCCCGGAAGCAGCGTGGCACAGACAAAATCCGTATTGGACAAAATAGAGAAACGGCTGCTGCAAGTTAAAGAGATCTATGCCTATTCCAAAGTGACCGGTTCGAGCCGTATCGGCGGACAAGGCCCTTCAAACGGTATGTTTGTGGTCCGGCTGAACCCCTGGAGTCAACGGACGGCCAAAGGAAGCGACATCAAGTCGATCACGGCCCGCATCTATAAACTGACTGCCGACATCAAAGAGGCCAAGATCAGGGCTTTTGCCCAGCCGATGATCTCCGGATACGGTGCGAGCAACGGTTTTGAGCTGTACGTACAGGATAAGAAAGGAGGCTCTCAGGAGGACTTGTTGAAATATACCAATAACCTCATTGCGGCCCTGAACGCACGGCCTGAAAAATCGCGGGCGCAAACTACATTCGACACCAAATTCCCGCAATATCAGGTAGATGTGGATGCCGTCAAATGTCTGCGCAACAATGTATCACCCGGCGATGTGCTGAAAGCCTTGTCGGGATATATCGGAGGAAGCTATTCTTCCAATATGAACCGTTTCTCCAAACTCTATCGAGTCATGGTACAGGCTGACGCCCGCTACCGTCTGAACAAAGAGTCGCTGAACAACATGTTCGTCCGCACTTCCGACGGTCGTATGTCACCTATCGGACAATATCTTAAATTGACCCAAGTCTACGGAGCGGAAAGCATCTCACGCTTCAATATGTTCTCGGCCATCCAAGTCAACGGTATACCGGCCAACGGGTACAGTTCTGGACAAGCCATCCAGGCCGTGCGTGAAGTGGCGGCACAAACGCTACCGGAAGGATATGGCTATGAATTCGGCGGAATGGCACGTGAAGAGGCTTCTACCGGTAACACCACGATTTTTGTATTCGCCGCTTGCGTCGTCTTCATTTACCTCATCTTGTGCGCACTCTACGAAAGTTTGCTCATTCCTTTGGCGGTCATCCTTTCCGTACCGTTCGGATTGGCGGGAAGTTTCCTTTTTGCCAAGATATTCGGAATCGAAAATAACATTTATATGCAAACCGGTGTCATCATGTTGATCGGACTATTGTCCAAAACGGCCATCCTGATTACGGAATATGCCTCCGAAAGGCGAAAACAAGGCATGAGCATTTGGGAAGCCGCAATGACTGCGACACAAATCCGACTGCGCCCCATCATGATGACTTCCCTGACCATGATATTCGGTATGCTCCCCATGCTTTTCGCTACAGGAGCCAGCGCGAACGGTAACCTTTCTTTGGGAGCCGGCACCATAGGCGGTATATTCATCGGCACCATCTCATTGCTGTTCATCGTTCCCACGCTGTTCATTGTATTCCAAACCATCCAAGAGAAGATGCCGCGAAGAAAAGAAGTTGATGACGCGATAAATGAAAAAATGAAATGAACGTGAAGAAGAATATCCTATATGCTTCGGCATTCTGCATCGCATTGAGCAGTTGCGGAATCTATAAAAAATACGAACGGCCCCAAATGCCCACCGAAGGACTTTACCGTACGGAAGCGCCCCAAGACACCTCTTCGATAGCATCGTGGAAATGGGAAGACTTGTTTACGGATGCTCATCTGAGGGGGGGTTGATCGAAGAGGGCCTGCGTTCCAATACGGATCTGGAAGTAGCCAGTCTGAAAGTGAAAGAGGCACAAGCTACCCTTATGGCATCCCGCTTGAATTATCTGCCTTCGTTGCAACTGGACGCCGAAGGTACGCTGAAAAGTTTCGATCAGAAGAAGACTTCGAAGACTTATGATATCGGCGTGTCCGCCGATTGGGAAATCGATTTCTTCGGCAAGCTGACCAATGCCAAGCGTCAGGCATACGCAGCACTGAAAGAAAGCGACACGTATCGCCAAGCTGTACAGACTCAGGTAATCGCCACGATAGCCGCTAACTATTATTCACTGCTGATGCTCGACGAATAAGTTGAAATCACGAGAGCCACGGCTGAAAGCTGGAAAGAATACGTAAGGGCCCTGCAAGCATTGATGAAAGTCGGACAAGCCAACAGCACGGATGTCCGTCAGGCCGAAGCCAGTCGATTGAGCACGGAGACCTCTTTACAGGACTTGTTACAACAAACTCATGAGCTGGAAAACTCCCTGTCTACGCTGATCGGACGCACACCCGGCAACATAGAAAGGGGTAAACTGGATCAACAGACATTCCCCCAAGAATTATCTGTCGGCGTACCACTCAGTCTGCTGGCCACTCGTCCGGACGTACGGTCTGCAGAGGCATCGCTTGAACAGGCCTTCTATGCAACTCATGTGGCACGTTCGGCATTTTATCCGAGCATCACATTGAGCGGTACGGCAGGATGGACCAACAGCGGCGGAAGCAGCATCGTCAATCCGGGAGCATGGCTGTTGCAAGCCATAGGGTCGCTCGTACAACCCCTGTTCAACCGAGGAGCCAACCGGGCTAATCTGAAAATAGCACAGGCACAACAGGAAGAAGCGCTGACCACCTATCGACAAACTCTGCTCGACGCCGGAGGAGAAGTGAACAACGCCCTGACACAATGGCAGACGGCCCGCAAGAAAATTGAATTGGAAAACGAACAAATCGATCAATTACAATCCACCTTGCGGTCTACGGAACTGTTAATGCAACACGGTACGGTCAATTATTTGGAGATATTAGTGGCCCGCCGTTCACTACTCTCCGCCCGCCTGAATCTTGTGGCCGACCGTTATGCGGAAATAGAAGGAGTCATCAACCTTTATCACGCTCTGGGAGGTGGAGTTTCCTGAAAAGGCATCCCTCACTTCAAGGTAGAATCGAGCTCTCCCCTCTCCACATGACAAAAAGTCAGTGCAGCGGACTATTTGGAATAGAAAGAAATTCCCCCATTCCGGCAACAAAAAGG